>QMNP01000043.1 GCA_003647825.1 Candidatus Cloacimonadota bacterium | reverse complement strand
GCTTGCAATGCGATTTTGAAAAGATGTTTGGGAATAACTTCCTTAAGTTTATCAGTTACGCTTTTCCCCCATTGATAAGCTTTATCGGCATGGCAGATAAACGACATGGCATCCACTTTATCTCCGTTGATGAGAATATCTACTTTTACAACATGAGATACACGATACTCTTTAAAACTATAATCCAGAGAAGCATATCCTCGACTGACTGATTTAAGCTTATCATAAAAATCAAAAATGATTTCGATGAGCGGCATTTCATAGTGTATCGACATGCGTTTTTCGTCGATGTATTGAATATCTTTCTGGATTCCGCGTCGTTCCTGTACAAGTTTCATGATATTACCAACATATTCAGCTGGAACAATTATCTCCACATCCATATAGGGTTCTTCAATATTTTCGATATGTGCCGGATCGGGCATATCAACCGGATTGTAGATAACCTTTGTTGTTCCATTTGCCAGGTTGATATTAAATCGGACACTGGGAGTTGTGGTAATAATTGGAACGTTATATTCTCTAAATAAACGCTCTTTCATTATCTCCAGATGCAGCATTCCCAAAAATCCGCAGCGAAATCCAAAACCAAGAGCAAGCGAACTTTCCGGCTCATACGTTAGAGCTGCATCATTCAACTTAAGTTTTCCCAGGCTGTCCCGAAGGTTTACATGATCTTCTTTATCCAGTGGGAAAATTCCACTATATACCATAGGTTTAGGTTCTTCAAAGCCAGGCATTGCTTCTGCACAACCGCCTTTTGCCAGTGTTAATGTATCACCCACACGAGCATCTGCTACTTCTTTTATGTTGGCAATAATATATCCAACTTCCCCGGCAGAAAGTTCATTTGTTTGCTCGTGCTTAAGTCCCAAATATCCAATTTCCTCGATCGAATATTCTGTATTGGTCGAGAATAATTTTATTGCATCACCTTTTTTCAGTGTACCATCAAACATTCTAATCAGAATTATCACACCCCTGTATTTATCAAAATAAGAATCAAAGATCAAGGCTTTAGCCGGAAGATCGGGATTTCCACTTGGTGCTGGAATAGACTCTACAATACCTTTTAGAAGTTCATCAACACCCGTTCCCTCTTTTGCACTGATATGATAGATATTATCGATCCCAATATTCTCAATAATATCATGTTCTGTTCCTTCCGGATCTGCTTTAGGAAGGTCAATTTTATTTATAACCGGAATAATTTCCAAATCATTATCCATTGCCAGATACATATTGCTCATGGTCTGGGCCTCTATTCCCTGAGAGGCATCAACCAGAAGTAAAGCACCATCACAAGAAGCAAGGCTGCGGGAAACTTCATAAGAAAAATCCACATGGCCGGGTGTATCTATCAAATTTAATATATATGTTTTTCCATTCTGAACGTATTCCATTTTTATTGCGTGAGATTTTATTGTAATCCCGCGTTCTCGTTCAAGTTCCATATCGTCCAATATCTGGGCAACCTGAGTATTTTTATCAATCACATGAGTAGCTTCCAACAACCTGTCTGCTAAAGTTGATTTCCCATGATCGATATGAGCAATTATGCAAAAATTTCTGATTAATTCACTGTTCATCAAACCTCCGGCTTAGTCTTTATAATCCTGAATAAAGCCATCACAATTAGTTTCAAAAACTTGTGTCCGAGTTTATGTGTCAATAATTTAGTAATAACAAAAGAGTTACTTTATAAGTAACTACCAAAAAAAATTTAAGCTTGACGTGAAATATGAACTTTTTATCTTTCAGTTAAATTTTTGTGCAAAGGGAAAAAAATACGGAATGATAGAAGTTATTAGAGAGAAATGTGTTGGCTGTGAACTGTGTTTAAAAGCATGTGCTTACGACGCCATAGAAATGAACGATAAGATCGCTGAGATCAATATGGATAAATGTACATTATGTGGAGCTTGCGTAAGTGCCTGCTCATTTGATGCTATTATTATTCGCAAATTTGGTCAGAAAGCAATAGATAGAAGTAAGTACGAGGGAGTGTGGGTTTTTGCAGAGCAGAAGAATGGTGAAATCGCACATGTGGTTCATGAACTTCTTGGTAAAGGAAAGGAGCTGGCTAAACAACGTGAGACTGAGCTTGTAGCCGTGCTTCTGGGACATGAGATTAATGAACTATCTAAAGAACTTTTTGCTTATGGTGCAGATAAAGTGATACTGGTGGATGACCCACGATTAAAAGATTTTCTGGATCTGCCCTATTCAAAAGCTCTTACCGATCTGGCAAAAAAATATAACCCTGAAATAATTCTCTCCGGTGCTTCTGTAATGGGAAGATCATTCATACCTCGCGTTGCAGTGGAATTGCATACCGGGCTCACGGCTGATTGTACAGGCCTGGAAATTGACCCTGAAAATGGTGGTTTATTACAAACACGTCCTGCTTTTGGCGGAAATATAATGGCTACAATTATCACACCAAATCATCTTCCTCAAATGGCTACAGTTCGTCATAAAGTAATGGATGCCATAGAAAGAGATGATTCACGAGCTGGCGAAATTATTGAGGAATCAATCGATTTTTCTGATCTGAAAGATAATTCAAAATTCCTGGGATTTGTGCATGACGATACCCAGACAGTCAACCTAACTGACGCAAACTTTGTAATTTCCGGTGGCCGTGGACTTAAAAATAAAGAGAATTTTGCCTTAATAGAAGAACTGGCAAAAAGCCTTGATGGAGCTGTGGCTGCTTCTCGTGCGGCAGTTGATTCTGAGTGGATTGCTTATCCGCACCAGGTTGGTCAGACAGGTAAAACCATAAAGCCAACAGTGTATATTGCCATTGGTATTTCCGGTGCAATCCAACACCTGGCAGGCATGCAGTCTGCAGATTATATTATCGCAATTAATAAAGATCCTGACGCTCCAATTTTTAAAGTAGCAGACATGGGACTTGTTGGAGATCTATTTGAGGTAGTACCAAAATTAATTAAAAAGTTAAAGTAGGGTATTATGAAGATAAATGTTAACTCTTGTGTTTATAATCCGGACAAAGTAACGTATAATCAACCTGTAAGTATTTCCAGTCCTTTACTAAAAGAAAACCGTAGCGATTTGAATTGTAAAGATCTTATTGCTTATCCTCCTTTTATCAATAGTCATGACCATCTTATCAGCAATTGGTATCCTAAAGCAAGTGAAAGCCAGCCCTACAAAAATGTAAATCTATGGGTTGTAGGCATGAAAGCTACACCTTCCTTTATAGAACGAAATAAAGTTTGGATAAATGATGGCTCTTTTGATCTTACTTTAGGCACTGCACCACTTATAGTTAAATTAGGAATTTTCAAGAATATGTTCTCAGGTTGCGCTGTTGTTCAAGACCATATCCGCAAACAGAAGCCAGAGTATTATCAAGGAAATCCAATTACGATCTTAGAAGATTACACTCAGTGTCATTCTGTATCAATGGGCAACTGGTGGGGCGGAAAAACAGCTGTGGAAGAATGGTTTGATGCACATGGTAAAATGCCGTTTGTAATCCATTTGGCCGAAGGAACCGATGATTCTGCCAGAACCTGTTTCCCAAAAATCGCACGCATGAATCTTTTACAACCAAATACATTGCTGGTTCATGCAATAGCTTTAAACAAGACAGACCTGAAGCGTTGTGCTGACGAAGGTACTTCAATCTGCTGGTGTCCAGAATCAAACTTATTTTTAATCGGTGAAACTCTTGATATCTATACGTGTATGGAACTTGGCATAAATGTTGTTATTGGAACTGATTCACCCATGTCGGGCAGTACAAATATGCTGGCAGAATTGCAATTTGCTCATGAACATTTCCCTGATATTCCAATGAATGAAATGTTTAGAATGATAACCACGAATGCGGCAAAAGCTCTTTTCCTGCCGGAAGGAACTGCTACTCTAAGCAACGACAATCAGGATATTTTATTGATCAATAAATACAATGATGATCCATTTGATAACTTGTTAGAATTAAATATAGATGATATCCAATTCTTTATGCATAAAGGCATTCCGGTTTATGGAGATTCCAGTTTCTTAAAACATTTTGAGATAAATCGAGATGATTATTATTTCTTTGATACAAATTCTGAAAATAAATTTGCCTTAGGACGCCCAGACAAGATAATTGCTGAAATTGATAAATTATTGGGATATCATAAAGATTTTCCATTCATACCTTTTTAAATAAAATTTTAGCACAGGGACACAATCTGAAACTAATAGAGATTTTTTGCAGCATCCAGGGTGAATCTACTTATTCAGGTCTGCCTTGTATTTTCATTCGTTTAGCCGGATGCAATCTTCGATGCAGATATTGCGACACAAAATATAGTTACGAATCTAAATTCGAAATAAGTGTTGATGAAATAATATCTGAAATTAAGAAATACGATCCGGTTAAGCTGGTTGAGATCACGGGTGGAGAACCACTTTTGCAGGAAAAAGTATATAACCTATTTGAAAAATTGGAAAATGAAGGATTTTTTATTTTACTTGAAACAAATGGTTCGATTTCATTACAAAATGTACCAGAGAAAATCGTGAAGATCGTTGATGTAAAGACACCCGGTAGTGAATGTAGTGATAGTTTTTTATTAGAAAATCTAAATTTCATTGATGCCGACAAAGATGAGATCAAGTTTGTACTTTGTAATAAAGCCGATTACGAATGGTCGAAAGATTTTATTTTCCAAAATAATTTGGAGAACTATAAATTGTTATTTTCTGCAGTTACAGACAATCTTGAAGTTAAAGATTTAGCCGGATGGATAATTGAAGATAAACTGCCTGTAAGATTACAGCTACAGCTGCATAAATTTATTTGGGATAAAAACGAAAAGGGTGTATAAAATATTAAGCCGTTATTCATCACATCCTAATATTTTTAATCTACCTGCTTTCTCCATTTCAATCAGATATTTCTCAAGTTCATCTTTAAAATAAGCTTCCACCCTGATTTGCAGTGTTACATCTGCAGTGTACTCAATATTTAATACTTCTGCATTCATGTTATTAACTTTATGTTTCAGGATTTCTGCGAAATCGTATCCTGTGGTAATTTGATAATTTTTATATTTAACCAATTTTTTGAGTGTAGATTCTTGAATCGCACTTTCTACGCTTTGTCCATATGCTTCGATCAAACCACGAATTCCCAGTTTTACACCACCAAAATATCGTGTAACTACTGCAACAACATTGGTCATGTTATGTCTTTTTAGAGCATTCAGCATGGGTTGGCCGGCTGTTCCACTTGGTTCACCGGCATCGGAACTGTGAAAGGTTTGACCCTTTTCTCCTACAATATAAGCCCAACAATTATGATTGGCAGTTTTATGTTCTGCAGAAATTTGAGAAATAAATTGTTTAGCATCCTGCATCGATTCTGTGTAATGTAAGTGAGCAATAAATGTAGATCGTTTTATTTTGATCTCTACATGCCTGTCTTTATTTACTGAAAAAAAATATTCCATAATTCTCTAATTTTAAAATCGTTTTTTCGTAAAACCAAGATGCTTCGACCATTTGGAAGGTTTCTCCAATCTTCAATCTCCAATCTTCAATCTCCAATCTTCAATCTCCAATCTTCAATCTCCAATCTCCATTCTCCAATCTTCAATCTCCCTACCAACTCGCTTCCAGTATTCAGTACAACGCCTTTTAGCTGAATGATTGCTTCGATTGTAACAGCAAGAGGAACACTCGCAAAGACAGCTTTTACTTTGCAATCTCCATTCTCCAATCTCCAATCTCCAATCTTCAATCTTCAATCTTCAATCTTCAATCTCCAATCTCCCTACCAACTCGCTTCCAGTATTCAGTACAACGCCTTTTATCTGAATGATTGCTTCGATTGTAACAGCAAGAGGAACACTCGCAAAGACAGCTTTTACTTTGCAATCTCCAATCTTCAATCTTCAATCTTCAATCTCCATTCTCCAATCTTCAATCTTCAATCTCCAATCTCCAATCTCCTAATATTCCAACAAATTTCTCAATTGTTCAATGTCCATTTTCTTGATCACGCTTTGACCTTTTTCGATTATGTTTTCAAACATCTCTCTCTTACTTTGCTGAAGTGTGAGAATTTTTTCCTCAATAGTTCCTTTAGTTATAATCTTATAAACCATTACTTTCTTAGTCTGTCCGATACGGTGAACTCGATCAATTGCCTGGTTCTCTCCCATCGGATTCCACCAGGGATCTACTATTATTACTGTATCAGCAGCGGTTAGATTCAATCCATAACCACCTGTTTTTAAGCTTATTAAAAACGTTCTTATATTATTGTTATTATTGAAATTATCAATTACCTGCTGCCGATTTTTGGTCGATCCATCCATATATTCAAAAGTGATCTTCTCTTTTTTGAACATCTCTCTAATTACCTGCAGCATCTTCACAAATTGGCTGAAAACAAGTATTTTCTTTCCATTTTCCACAGCATCAATTACGATTTCTTTGATCAATTCCATTTTCCCGGACAACTCAGTATCATGCTTTATATCTTCATCGATCATATAGGGATGGTCACAAATCTGTCTTAGCTTGGTTAGAGCAGCAAGTATATGAATATATCCGGAACCGATGCCACCATCTTCCTGCACAAATCTCTGTTTCACATTTTCCAGAACTTGAAGATACATTTTTTCCTGGAGCGTAGTTAATTTGCAATATGCCAATTGTTCTTGTTTATCCGGCAACTCGATAAGAACCTGACTTTTCTTTCTACGTAAAATAAAGGGCGATACCAGCATTTTTAATTTGTCGTGAGCTTCTTTCTGTTTTTCATTAGAAATATTGGATGCTCCCTTAAAACTTTTAAGAGGAGGTAAATATCCTGGCATAAGAAAATCTACAATAGACCAAAGCTCCGTAGGATAATTCTCTATCGGAGTTCCCGAAAGCGCTATACGATTTCGGCCTTTTAATTTCTTTACAGCTTTCGTCCGGAGAGCAGAGGCGTTTTTTATATGCTGAGCTTCATCTAAAATTATATAATCAAAATCAATCTCAGACAAAGATTCGATATCGTTTTGAATAATAGAATATGATGCAAAAAGTATGTTTACATTGAGATTATCTAATATAGACTTCCGCTCTTTTTGATTACCTTCGTATAAGACATAAGAAAGGCTCTTATTAAATTTTTCGATCTCGGCAGCCCAGTTAAATAATAAGGTTTTAGGACAG
Organism: Candidatus Cloacimonadota bacterium; assembly: GCA_003647825.1. Lineage (GTDB taxonomy): Bacteria > Cloacimonadota > Cloacimonadia > Cloacimonadales > TCS61 > B137-G9. The sequence continues at coordinate 2,280 of QMNP01000043.1, read as the reverse complement.
ATAACTATTGATCTGGAATTTGCCGGTAAACTGGAAATCACAGAAATTGCCTGCACAGTTTTTCCCAATCCCATATCATCTGCCAAAATCCCTGAAAGGTTATATTTTTCCAGCATTTTCAGCCAATGAAATCCTGCTTTTTGATAACTTCGCATAATTGGATCTAAAAACCCCGGTAATGGTTCCCTATCTTCTAATCGTCTTTTAAGGATAGCGGTAAACATTGTATCCAGATACCCATCTCCAACTATGCTGATACCTTTATTAACTGTATTTAATTGATAAACATACGGGATGTTATAGATGGAAAGTTTGTATCCTTCATCAGGCAACTTCTCGCTCTTTTTCAAGATCTCTTCCATTGTAAGGAAAGCTTCTTTATTTTCGAAATAAACGAGCCTTCCGTCTTCTAACTGCATAAACTTTTCTTTGGTCTGAAAGAATTTCTTGAGCTCAAGATGAGTAAAACTGATATCTTTATAATCATACTTTACATCGTACTGAAACCAGTTAATATTGCCTGTTTTTTGAGTTTTGACAATTGGTTTTAAGATAACTTTATAGACAAATTCTTTTTTCAGTTCATCAGAAAGAATAATGTTCCAGGAAGGATCTGCATGTTCAAAAACAACCTGTTTCAAAGTTTGTATATTCTCTTCACCTTCAAAAATAAGAAGTGAACTTTCATCCAGTTTTGCGGCCGAAGATTCAGGAAGTTTTGCTACAAAATCAAAAACCTGGTACTTAATCTGAGGTGGAATATAGAACCATGTTGCCTGCCCATTTTGATCGTATCTAACCAATTCCACAGGAAAGCGGATAGCTGACATAGGAATGTTCACATCTTCTGCATATTGCAGAGCACCTTTCACAATTATCCTTCCATCCTCTTTATATAAATCGAAAACAATTGTGGGTGTATTGTGATAGACCTCAGGAATTTCTATACCTTCTTCAAAATCAAGATAGCATTTCATCAAACCCAGTTGCCTTGCTACAACTGATGAAAGATATACCAGATCATTTGCTTCGATTTGATAACCATTGCCAAAGATCTGTTCGGCAATATTCTCTGAAAAAGGTAGATTGATAGAATAAACAACATTCTTTTTGAAAATATAGGTCGTACTGCTTACAAAAACAGCAGAAAGCTGTTCAACACTAGATGTAGAAAGTAGATATTTGTTGTCGTTCAGTTTAACCACCTGGAAATTAATTCTGAATTCATCCTCTGAAAACTGCAGTCTGTCCCCTGTTTCCTTGATGAATATTTTATTTTGTAAACTCCGCATTACAGATAGAAGTTTCACAAATTTTTCTTTATAGATAGAAAAGAAAACACCTTTCCTGCTAAATGAACATTTGTTCTGCTGCAGCAGTTTAAATAATTCTTTTTCACTATCAGATAGTGCCAGTATCTGTTTTTCTGCTTGCGGCACCATTGCCAGATCTTCTTCTTTTACTATCTGATCTGCACATAAAATTGAAATCAGTCTGGTTTGTATGGGGTTATAACTTTTTAGATAAAATCGTATCTTATCGGTATTATTATTAAAAATATCTCCGATCTCAATTTTGGCATTTAAAACAATACGCTGCCAATATTCATTATATTCTAAAAGACGAGTATGGTATGTCTGCACAACTTCCTGTTCCAGCATTTCTGTTGAAAGATAGTTGTAGGCATATAACAGAATAGATAAATAGTGTTTACAATCGTCGGTTTTGCACTCAGAGCAAAAATGTTTCGTGATTTTTCGTTTTTTCTTATTGTAGGTTATCTCTACTTTTGCAGGAAATACATTCAGTTTCTTAGCGATAGATTCAAACTTGAAAATAACGTCTTCTTTTTCATCCAGATATTTCTTAAATTCCAGATCTCGATACTGCAATTTGAGTACAGTACTTTTAAAATACCAGGAATTGGAATGCTCATGATATTCCGTTCCAAACAATCTTGCCAAACTTTCCTCCGCTAAAAGCAAATTTTTTAAAATATAATTTTATTAAAATTAAATAGCTGCAATGATGTAGAGAGCTATCTTAGAGTCAAGTTATATAATTAATGAGGGAACTTTTCTGCTTCTGAATAAACTATACTTGACACCATGCAAATGAAAAAAGAAATTCTTTTGAGAAAAAAATTTTGGGAGGATATATGAAAGTAAGAATGTTAGTTATTTCAATACTTATTGTTTTTACTGCGATGCTGCAGGCGCAAACAGGAAAGATTGCCGGAAAGATAAGCAGCTTGGAAACTGGTGATGCGATCGAAGGAGC
>QMNP01000042.1 GCA_003647825.1 Candidatus Cloacimonadota bacterium | reverse complement strand
TAGTTTAGCGTTCACTTCCTCATCATCATGAATTACACCAGGATAGTTCATGAATTCACCCAGGTATTTAATCTCATCTCGCTGCAGAAGCTCATCAAGTTCTGCTATTCCAAGCTTTGCTCCACTGGTCTCAAAAGGTGTGGCGGGAACGCAGGATGGAGCACTGAAATAAAACTTCATGGGGGAAATCTTACCATTTTCAATCATGAAGTTTACACCGGCAATTCCCAGCACATTGGCAATTTCATGCGGATCTGTTACAACTGCTACTGTACCGTGCAGAATTGCTGTACGGGCAAATTCCACAGGTGTAAGCATTGAGCTTTCCACATGCACATGGGCATCGATAAAGCCTGGAATAATATAACTATCGAAGTCTTCGGAACACTCTTCTATCTTTGAAATTTTATTTTCCATAATTGTGATGATACCTGGAAAAATTCTTTCCGAGACTATATCTACAATATTGCCTTTTATTTGTTTAGTTTTCAATTCTACGCTCTCCAGAAAGATTTATACTATTCCCGCTACACTTCGTTCCAGTACAAAATAAAAAAACCAGAATCAGAAACTGAAATTATGTTCGTTCCAAGGCAGGAGCACTGGAACGAAATGAAATCTATTTCCTTGTTTTTCGTTAATTATTTCAACAACCTGTTCCCAAGTTTGTCTTGAGAACATGATAATGCGTTACAAAACGAAGATCAGCCTTCGTAATACTAAGACCAAACAGGAAAATTTCGTAACAAGATTAATTATATTTTATTAAAATCAACCCCTGCTTTCCCTGAAATATGATTCACCCAGAGCTTTTGGTAAATTGGATCTCTTCCCTTTTAAAGAGATAAATAAAAGGAATAAAATCGTGAATACATAAGGAATGCTTTTAAGGAGAATGATCGGAAAAGCAATGTTGAATTTTTGCAGATTAAGTCCGAGTTGAGTTAAGCCACCAAAAAGATATGCTCCACCATAAGCGATCAACGGATTCCAATTTGCAAATATTACCAAGGCAATTGTTATCCAACCTTTACCAGAGGTCATTCCTTCCACCCACAATCTGGAATAAGCAACAGAAAGATAAGCACCGCTTATCCCAATAAAAACACCACCTACAATAGTAGCAATATAACGAACTTTTATCACTTTTATTCCCATGATCTCACTGGAAAGAGGTTCTTCACCGCTACTTCGCAATGCAAGTCCCCACTTTGTTCTATTGAAAATAAACCAGACGATTACAGGCAGAATAAAAGCAAAATAAACAAGAATATTGTGATTAAAAATAATTTCACCTAAAACAGGAATCTTATTCAGGAGCGGAATGGGGATATTATGAAAAGATGCTTTGAGTGTTTTGCCAACCATATTTATTCCAAAAAATGCACTTGCACCGGATCCGAACATCGTGAGAGCAAGACCTGACACAACCTGATTTGCCTGTAAGGTAATTGTCATGAAAGCGTGGATCAATCCCATTAATCCACCAATAAGTGCAGCTCCTAAAATTGCCAGAATCAAGCTTTCAGTTGTATAAGCAACATAGAAACCAAAGAAAGCACCCATCAACATTATTCCTTCCACACCAAGATTAAGAATGCCCGAACGTTCCGTGATAATTTCACCAATCGTGGCATAGAGTATTATTGTTCCACTGGCAATCGCAGCATAAAGTATTGTGATCAAATCGTTCATTATTTCCTCCTGATGAGTTTAACATTGTACGTTTTAAAAAGTTCACTACCAAGTATTGCGAATAGAATTAATGCTTGCATAACCACTCCTACAGCAGCAGGTAGATGCATCGCTATTTGTAATGAATCTGCTCCTTTTAAAAGTATACTTAAAAAGACAGCAAATATTACAATTATATATGGGTTAGTTCGAGCCAGCCAGGCGACAATAATCCCGGAGTATCCATAACCTGTAGAAATATGCTGATGAAGTTTATATTCGATACCGCAAACCTGACTTACACCGGCAAGTCCAGCCAAAGCACCACTAAGCAGGAAAACTAAGAACATAATTTTATTGATATTTATCCCTGCATATTTGGCTGCTCTTAAACTTGATCCTGTGATGCGAAGTTTATAACCTAATTTTGTATGATAGATAATAATGTATAATAAAACAACCAATACCAAAGCAAGGATAAGCCCTGCATGAACCCTTCCAAAACCTATTCTGCTAAACTTTGCCTCAGGTGGAAACTCTGGTGTATATGGAAAGTTATCTTTTCCCTTCCATGGTCCGAACAGAAAATAATCTGCAATATTTATTGCTACGTAATTAAGCAGCAAAGTTGAGATCACTTCATTCATTTTAAATTTAATTTTTAATAAAGCTGGAATTAATGCCCATAAAGCGCCGCCAACAGCACCAAGAATAATTAAAACTGTAAGTTCCAAGGGTTTGGAAAGAACAGGTCCATAAATAACGAATGCAGTTGCAAAAGTTGCTCCAAAAAAGAGCTGTCCTTCAGCACCGATATTCCAAAGTTTGCTATTCAAGGCAATCCCAACAGCTAATCCGGTAAAAATGAGAGGAATAGCTTTTACGATAGTTTCGGAAATACCATATGATGAACCCAACGAAGATGTTACTACTTTCCATAAAGCAAGAAATGGATTTACGCCATTTAAAGCGATGAAAATACCAGCAAGAACAAAGGCAATGCCAATAGCTGAAAGTGTAATTATAAGTTCTTCTCTTTTGGAGACTCTTTCTTTTTGTTCCAGTTTTATCTTAAACATTGCTCATCTCCTTAACTGCTTCCTCTTCTGTGCAACCGCTCATCATCAAACCGATCTCTTCTAATGAGTGTTCTCCGTTTTTGAATACACCGGTAAATTTCCCTTCATACATAACAGCAATCCTATCGGATAAACCAAAGATCTCATCAAAATCTCCCGAGATCAGGATTACTGCTTTTCCTTCATTACGAAGCTGTAAGATTGCTTTTCTAACAAATTCAGTAGCACCTACATCTAATCCTCTGGTAGGATAGACATAAATATAAAGATCACAATCACGTTCAATTTCTCTGCCGATAATCAATTTTTGAAGATTTCCCCCTGAAAGCAATAAAGCAGGAAGATTGATACCCGGTAAAAAAATATTATATTGTTTAATAATTTTCTCTGCATATTCTTTTAATTTTACATTATTTAGAAGCAGACCTTTTCTGAACTTTGGAAGACGATAAACTTTCATGATAATATTTTCCCAAACAGATCTATTGCCGGCAACACCGACATTGATCCTGTCACCCGGAACGTAGCTAATTCCTTCATCAATTCTTTTTACTGGAGGATCATTCGAGATATCTTTACCTTTAAAAAGCACCTTACCTCGAATAACATCACGGTTACCAGTAAGGGCGTCCGCCAGTTCTATCTGACCATTCCCGCTAACACCGGCAATTCCAATTACCTCTCCTCCTGCAACATCAAAAGTGAGATCATTAACCGCCAATACTCCCTTGTTGGAATTTACAAACAGGTTTTGGATCCTTACGATATTTGGTTTTAAATCTACTACAGGTTTTTCAAAAGTGAGCTCATTTTCTTTACCAACCATCATTTTAGCCAGTTCACGCGGATTTGTATCCTTTTTGTTTACCGTAGAAATTTTAATTCCTTTTCTAAGAACGGTAATCTTGTCAGCAATTTGAAAAACCTCTGACATTTTATGCGTAATAAAAATAATTCCTTTGCCTGTGTCGGCGATATTTTTTAATATTTGCATCAAATTGTCTGCTTCCTGTTTAGTTAGAACGGTTGTAGGTTCATCGACGATAAGTACATCCACTTCGCGAACCAGCATTTTCAATATCTCAACCTTTTGTCTTACTCCTATTGGCAGATCTCCAACGATAGCATTCAGATCAAGTTGGAAATTGAATTGATCCATATATGTCTTTATCAACTTTTTCTTTTCGGGGATGTTAATAACAAATTTATTATCTGGATGCCCAAGGATCAGATTTTCTAAAACAGTTAGGTTTCCGACTAAACTAAAGCGTTGATGAACCATTCCAATTCCAAATTGAAGTGCTTTACCAGGAAAATCAAAAGTAATTTTCTCACCTTTGAAATAGATATCACCTTCATCTGGAAAATATACACCGGTCAACATATTCATAAGAGTTGTTTTTCCTGCACCATTCTCTCCAAGCAGTGCATGAATTTCACCTTTTTGTAATTTGAACTCTACATCAGTGTTAACCTTATTCCCATAAAATGATTTCGAAATGCCATTCATATGAACTAATAGATTTTTATTATTATCAGACAATTTGAACTCCTTGTTTGTAAATAGAAAGAGACTGACGAAATTTCGTCAGTCTCTTTGAATAAAATCAACTATTCTTGTGAAGCTTTAGGAATTTTACCGTTTACACCTTTAACAAACCATTGAATACTAAGTTTCTCACCGTCTGTAAGAGCAACACCTTCTTCAACACGTAAATTACCCTGGTTATCATAAAGTGGTCCTGTGAAGATATTGTCGTTTTCAATAATAGCTGCTTTTGCTTTAGCAACATCATCTCTAACTTTTTGTGGTACAACTTCATTATATGGAGAAAGTCCTGTAATACCTGTTTCGATTCCCCACCAGATCGGGTCATTTGTCCATGTGCCGTTATGGATCTTTGTTGCAACATCTTTGTAATAAATACCCCAATGCCATACTGGTGCAGTGAGGTGAGCCTTTGGTGCGAACATACTCATATCACTATCGTAACCAATTGAATAAATACCGGCAGCTTCAGCAGCTTCTTGAGGACCAGCTGAGTCTGTTCCTTGAGTAATTATATCGCAGCCGTCTGCGATCATGGTATTTGCAGCTTCTTTCTCATGAACCGGATCGAACCAGGAGTTAGTCCATAATACTTGAACAGAAATATCGGGATTTACACTTTGTGCACCAAGAGTAAAGGCATTTATAAGTCTTACAACTTCTGGAATTGGAAAAGGTGCAACATAACCAAGTTTACCAGATTTTGACATATTACCTGCAACGATTCCGGCAAGATATTTAGATTCGTACATTCTACCCATATAATTTGTGGCATTTTCGGCAGTTTTGTAACCGGTTGCATGAAGAAATTTAACATTAGGGTATTTCTCTGCAACTTCCAATGTTGGATCCATATATCCAAATGAGGTTGTAAATATCATATCACAGCCGGATTCCGCAAGTTCTGTTATAACGCGGGTAGCTTCTGCACCCTCAGGAACATTTTCTACATATGTTGATTCATCAACAAAATCTAATTCTTCCATTGCTAAACGACCATCATCATGCGACTTTGTCCAACCGGCATCACCAACAGGACCAACATAAACAAAACCTGCTTTTAAGTTCTTACCTTTGGCTGCACTTCCACCACACCCAGCCATAAAAGCTGCGATTAATACAACAACAACAAACCAAGTAATTTTTTTCATTTTTGCTCCTTCCTTTTCTTTATTTGGAATTTTTCCAATTATTTAATCAATAATTACGACGATTCATTTTCAAAAAAATTTAAATTGATAGTTGAAATTAGAGTAGGAATTTATTTTGAATTGATATTCAGCAGTATTGTCAAGTTTAAAAAATATGTTAAATAATGTCTGCATGAAACCACAATATTTCAAATTTCCTCCATCCTGTACTCGAAGTACAAGAAAACTTATAATACATATATACAAAAAAGCCAATATTGCCTTCCATATGTCAAGTGGAAATTATAATCATGTTATAGATGCTGAATTCGAGAACCTTTTGCTTGACATGAAGGCTAATAAAAATTTTTAAAAGCAATAAAAAGAATAAAATTAGAGGTAATTAATGGCTGGTAATCGAATTAAAGAACATCCAATTCTACCCGTTGAAGATAGAATAAATATACCTTTTTTCTGGAATGGCGCTCTTCTGCAAGCCAAAGAAGGTGAAGTTATATCTTCTGCTTTATTTGCAAATGGAATTAAGGTTTTCGGGCATCATTACAAAGACGGAAGTGCTCAGGGAATTTATTGTGCTAATGGACAGTGCGCAAAATGTACTGTAATTGCCAATGGAGTTCCTGTGAAGTCTTGTATGACAGAAGTAACTGAAAATATGAAAGTAAAAAGTGTAGAAGGTTTGCCACAGCTGCCAGAGGTAAATGCGGAACAAAACCTATCTGAAATTGCACATTTAGATTATGAAGTTCTGATAATTGGCGGTGGACCTGCCGGTCTTTCTGCTGCGATTCAACTTGGAGAAAATAACGTAAAAACTTTGTTAGTAGATGACAAAAGCAAATTAGGTGGAAAGCTGGTTTTACAAACCCATAAATTCTTTGGTTCGGTAGAAGATAGTTACGCCGGTACCAGAGGAAATGACATAGGAAAATTTCTGGCTGAAAAGGTAATGCAAAATAAAAACATAGATGTTTGGATAAACAGCACTGCACTCTATGTGTTCAAAGACAAAAAAGTTGGAATTATTAAAGATGGTGTTTACAAAATTGTAAAACCGAAGATCATTTTGAATGCAGCTGGAGCACGTGAGAAATTCTTAAGATTTAAAGGTAATACATTATCTGGAATTTATGGAGCAGGAGCTTTTCAAACTCTGGTAAATCGTGATCTGGTGAAACCAACTGAGCGGCTTTTTATTGTTGGTGGTGGTAATGTTGGCTTAATAGCTGGTTATCATGCACTGCAGGCAGGAATTGAAGTTGTAGGACTGGTGGAAGCCATGCCCAGATGCGGCGGCTACAAAGTTCATGCCGATAAGTTAAAGAGATTGGGTATTCCCATTTATACTTCTCATACTGTTCTTAAAGCAAATGGACTGGAAGCTGTTGAATCTGTTACCATTGCAGAGATCAACGATAAATTCCAACCAATTGCAGGAACTGAAAAAACCTTTGAATGTGACACAGTATTGATTGCTGTTGGTCTGGAGTCAGTGAGTGAATTTGCCCAGGAAGCTGAAGCTGCTGGAATCAAAGTTTTTGCTGCCGGAGATGCTCTAGAAATTGCCGAAGCTTCTTCTGCTATGTTCAATGGTAAAATTGTAGGATTAAAAATAGCCAAAGAGATCGGAAATAAAGTTCAGGATATTCCTGATAGCTGGTATGAAAAGGCAGAAATATTAAAATCAGAGCCCGGTCGAATGAATTCAGTAAAAGTTCCACTCCAAAATGAAGGTGTAATGCCTATAATTCATTGCGTACAAGAGATTCCCTGCAATCCCTGCAGTACTATCTGCCCCACAAACTCGATCAAAATGCAAGGTGATCCGATCTTGGGATTACCGGAATATGAAGGAAAATGCATTGGTTGTGGGAAATGCGTAGCGATATGTCCCGGGTTGGCAATAACACTGGTAGATTTCCGCAAAGACTCCAACTTTCCACTGGTTACTTTACCATATGAAGTTTTTAACCACATTATAAAAAAGGGTGATTCGGTTGAATGTGTAGATATCGACGGTAATGCTTTAGGCAAATTTCCAGTTGAATCTGTATTAAATGTGAAAGTAAACAATCGAACCCAACTTATAAAAGTAAAAGTGCCGGCAGAAATTTCTAAGAAGATCGTATCATTCATAATTCAGGAAAAAGATGTTTCTGCTGAAACAAAAAAAGAATTTGCAGGCAGTCACATTTCCGATGAAGAGATGGTGTGCTTATGTGAAAGAGTAACGGCAAAAGAAGTGCGGGATCTAATCCGAAAAGGAATACACGATCTGAACCAGATCAAAGCAATTACCAGAGCTGGCATGGGACCCTGCGGAGCAAAATCCTGCGATAATTTGATCAAACAACTTTTCCGACAAGAGGGAATACCCTTAAGAGAGGTGGAAGAAAATACCCGCCGTCCTCTTTTCGTAGAAATACCTTTAGGAAAATTTGCTGCCGGAGGTAATGATGAATAATTACGATGTTATCATTATTGGCGCCGGATCAGTTGGCGTTCCTACAGCACTTGCTTTAGCTGAAAAGAAATTAAAAGTTCTGGTAATCGATGCATTAGCTTCTCCAGGACAGGAAAATAACAAAAAAGCGATCGGTGGTATTCGGGCAACCCACTCGGATTTTGGTAAGATCAGGATTAGCCAGCGCAGCATAGAAATATTTTCTACCTGGCAGGAATTACACGGAGATGATATTGGTTGGATGGCTGGCGGTTACAGCTTTCCAGCTTACAACGAAGCTGATGAAAAAAAACTTAAAGATCTGATGAAAATCCAGCACTCTTTTGGCTTGAATATAAAATGGGTTTCTGCTGATGAATACAAAGAGCTTGTTCCAGGAATTAATGAAAAAGGATTGCGTGGATCCACATATTCGCCGGATGATGGCTCTGCTTCTCCACTGCTTTCGATCAATGCATTTTACTTTGAAAGCCTGGAATATGGAGCAGAATATAGATTTCGTGAGAAAGTAACAGACATAAAATTGGAAGATAACATAATTTCCAAAGTAATTACAGATAAAGGAAGTTACACAGCAAAAACTGTTATCAATGCAGCTGGAAATTATGCAAAAGAAATTGGTAAAATGGTGAATATGGAGCTACCGATAAATCCTGATAATCATGAAGCAGGAATTACGGAACCGGTAGCCAGATTTTTTCAACCGATGATCGTTGATATGCGAAAAGCTCCCGGATCGGCAAACTACTATTTTTACCAGAACAACGAAGGGCAGGTAGTTTTCTGCATCACTCCCGAACCTCCTATTGTGGGAATTGATAACGATTCAACTTCCGAATTTCTGCCTTTGTGTGCCCGAAGAATGGTAGATATTTATCCGCGTCTTACCAATCTTAAAGTTCGCAGAACCTGGCGGGGACAATATCCCATGACATCGGATGGATTCCCGATAGTAGCCCGAACAAAAGAAATTCCGAATTTGATAAATGCAGTAGGTATGTGCGGTCAGGGCTTTATGCTGGGACCAGGATTAGGTGAACTTATTGCCAGAATGGTTACAGAAGAACTCTGTAATGATGATATGAAAATGTTGGAAAGCTTTGATCAATATCGTGACTTTAGCGGTATGGAACAATTTAAATAATTACACTCTTGCGAAGGTTTTCTAACTTCTTGCTGATACGACCTTCGCAAGGTTATGTGTAGTTTCTCAGAATAAGGAAAAGTTTTGAAAAAGAAGGTAAAACCTTGCGAATGGTTTCTTTGGAGATGTTCTTTCAAATAATCCTTCGCAATGGTTAGAGACAGGAGAATTCGATTCGTAAGAAGCGATGGTTCAACGACTCGAGGTACAATGATTTTTTTACTTCGACTCGATATAACCTTTCGAGTCGGGGTAAAGAAAGGGAAATTTCATTGGTTGTGTATAGGTGAATTGAAGATTGAAGATTGAAGATTGAAGATTGGAGATTGGAGATTGAAGATTGAAGATTGTCAGTTTTTGTTATCTTCAACCGAAGGTTCGTTGGTTAAATAGAGGAAAGTTTTGAATAAAAAAAGGTGAAATCCTTGCGAATGGTTTCTTTGGAGATGTTCTTTCAAATAATCCTTCGCAATGGTTAGAGACAGGAGAATTCGATTCGTAAGAAGCGATGGTTCAACGACTCGAG
>QMNP01000041.1 GCA_003647825.1 Candidatus Cloacimonadota bacterium | reverse complement strand
TGAAATTATCAAGGGAGCATCATTTGTAAATACCTTTTTTCAAGACAGCTACTTCTCTTAAATTCATTATTTATCCAACTGTTACAATTATTGATCTTACAAATTTTGGGGGTATGCGTATAAGAATTTTCTTTATTTGAAAATAACAAATTGGATTAGATGATAATTCGTAAACATTGTTTACTATGTTACAATGGTGTTTAATTTACACCTAACTACTTGTTTAACTGGAAGTTAATGGCTCATTTTGTTTATATCCTTTGAAAAAAATTGTAACTAGCTTTCAGTTCGTACATTTTTAAAAAATAAGTTTGAGTACAAATTATTTAGTAAATTCATTTTCCAGACCTATTCTTTAAAAATTATATTTCACACTCTACTTGATTCTGCAAAAACTATTGAAACTAACACAATGCCATTTTGGGTGCTGATAAGATTCCATCATACTGTAATAGCAAGAATAAGATATTACAATTTATAATATTTACTCTTTTAAAATGGAATAATTGTTGCATACAAATATAAAGATTTTATAAAAAGGAAGTATTATGAGAAAAATATTTTTATTAATTTTGTTAATTTTATCATCAACCGTAATCTTTGCTCAAGATTTTGAAGGATTTGAATCCGGGGATTTTTCCACTTATGAATGGCAACTAAGTGGGAATGCTGACTGGTTCGTTACAAGTAGTGATCCTTATGCAGGTAGTTACTGTGCTCAAAGTGGTGATATTGACAATAGCCAGGCAACCAGCTTGGAAATAACCAGAGATGTAACTGATGATGGAGATATCAGCTTCTATTGGCAAGTAAGTAGTGAATCTGGCTGGGATTATCTTAGGTTTTACATTGATGGAGATATGATTCAGGAAATTTCTGGGACTATTGGTTGGACAGCGGTTACTACTAATGTTTCTTCTGGATCACATGTCTTTAAATGGGAATATTCTAAGGACAGTAGTGTGTCTAGCGGGGCAGATACCGGTTGGATCGATAACATTGTTTTTCCTCCATCAGTTACTTATGACAATGACCTTGCCGGATTAACTATAGCTGGAAATCAAAGTGTTACTGCTGGATCAACTGAAATTTATGAAGTAACTGTAAAGAATGTTGGTATAAATACTCAAGATGAATATACAGTAAAATTATTCAAATCCGAAGGAATAGAATTAGCTTCACTGGATATAACAGAGTCCATTGCTCCTGATGAAACTGTAACACATGATCTTAGCTGGAACATACCTTCTAATGAACCAACAGGACCAACAGCTATTTATGGCCAGGTTTTCTTAACTGGAGATGAGAATAGTAATAATGATTTAACATCTTACCTTGATATTATGGTTTACCCAGAGGGTTTAATCATTGTGCTTGAGGAGGGCTTTGAAGGTGGCGTTATTCCTGGTGGGTGGTCACAAGAAATAGTAGTTGGAACAACTGAATGGACATATATTAATGGAGGACACTCCAGTAATCCTGCCGCTGCTCATACCGGCAGTTTTAATGCACATTTTTATAATTCTAGCGATGAGAGTGCGAAATTGATAACACCTGAAATAAACCTGGGAACTGCGAACGAAGGAATTTTAACATTTTGGCATACACAAGCGGTGTGGGCTGGTGATCAGGATGAACTTAAAATTTATTATAAAACATCCTCTGGGGGAGCATGGGTATTACTGGAACATTATACAGAAAATATAACTGCTTGGACAGAACGAATTATAACTTTACCAGATCCATCCACAACTTATTATGTTGCTTTTGAAGGAATTGGGCATTACGGATATGGAGTATGTATAGATGATGTGATTATTACAGGAAATCCAACTGTTTATGATAATGACCTGGCAGGAATAAATATAAATGGTAATGTAATAGTGAATGCAGGCAACACAGAAACTTATGAAGTTGAAGTGAAAAATGTAGGGAATAATCCGCAAAACTTATATACTGTAAAACTATTTAAGAACAATGGAGAAGAATTAAGCTCATTGGATGTAACACAATCAATTCTTCCAAATGAATCAATTACACACAATCTGGTTTGGAATGTGCCTTCTGATGAACCTGCAGGTTTTGTTAATCTTTATGGTGAAGTTACTTTAACTGGAGATGAAAATACTGCTAATGATGAAACTGGCAATTTGAATGTTGAGATATTTCCTCAAGGCGTATTAGAAATTACTGTGGGAACAGGAACAGAATTGAACAATCGAACACCGGTTCGATTTCAATATGTAAACAGCCTTACTGAAATGCTTTATTTCCCTGAAGAATTGGGAAATTTAACAGGTTCAATTACAGCGCTCACTTTCTATAATAATTTTGCCAACAATATAATAGAGGAAGAAATTTCGATCTGGCTGGGAGAGACTACACTTCCAAACTTGCTAGATGGTTGGATTCCTTCCACACAGCTGTTACAGGTTTATAACGGTTTTATGTCTTTTCCTGTTGGGATAAATGAAATCCATATAACTCTTGATACTCCATATTTCTATGAAGGGTCAAATCTGGTTATGATGGTGCATCGTCCTGAAGGTTCTTCTTATCCTTCTACCGATAATTTTATCCATTCTGCAACACTTGATCATGATGAAAGAACTAGATATAATGCAGACAATTTTGAGATCTACGATCCGGCCAGTCCACCTGATTCAAGTTACACTTTCGAAAAATTTCCCAATACCACATTTTCATTCTACCAGGGAGCAATGGGAGATGTAGAAGGTTATGTATATGATGATATAGGTACTCCTATTGCAGGTGCTCAAATAGAAATTGAAGAATTGAATATGATCTCTATTTCCAATAATGACGGATTTTACCATTTTGGAAATGTTTTAACGGGAACTTATGATTTTACAGCCACAAAATTTGGTTACTTTCCGCAAACAACAACAGAAGAAGTATTAGAAGATCAGACTATATATATTGATTTTAACTTACCTCCACTGGGAACTGTAAATGTAAGCGGTCATGTAGTTGGAAGTGATACACCTGAAGTCGGATTAGAAGGTGCCAATATTATCCTAGATGGATTCGAATATTACCAAACCATCACAGATGAAAATGGAGATTTCTTAATTTCAGGAGTCTATTCAAATGTTACTTACGATATTAGTGTGACGTACGAAGGATATGAAACGTATTATGGCGAAGTAGAAGTTGCAGGAACAAATATAGATCTGGAAACGATTACTTTAAACGAATTAGCATTTCCTCCAGGGAATGTAATAGCCGTGCAAAATATTCAGCAAACCCAGGTTGATCTTAGCTGGAATTCACCTGGCCAGGGTGGAGGTGAGTTCCGATATGACGATGGAGAAGTGGATTTTCAGATCGGTTTTAATACTTTACCTATAAATGGATTGATGGGTGCTGTTCATCGCAATATTGCTATAATTCAAGAGGTTCATTGGTTTTTAAGTTCAATTTATGGTACTCACGATGATGTGAAAATAGTTATCCTGGGTCTTACTGATGGTGAACCTGATGTTGCACAAGTTCTACATATATCACAGATGCTGGATAATATAGATGATGAGTGGAATACTTATATACTGGAAGAGCAGATTGAAGCATTTGAGGGATTCTTTATCGGTGTTAATACACCAGGTGAATATACTTCCCTGGCCCTGGATGATGGCGAAGGTGAACCCTGGATCTTTGAAATGGGAACTCATTATACTAACGAAAATTGGATGGGTGGTAATGATTGGACAGACATTGGTTCGATGGGGACAATGTTCGAACGTAATATGTTGTTGCGTGCCTATGGCGTCAATTTGGGTAATACAGATTTGATCAATGGTGTTTACAAAGAATCATCTACAAGCACTACAAATGGAATTAATGAAAAATTTTCTGCAATCAATGTTCAAAAAGAATCAGTTAGCGGCATTTCAAATTTAGCTCAAAAAGAAGAATCTACAAACTCTTCGAGTGGCGAATCACGTGAATTTGAATCCTATAATATTTACCGGTTCCCTGAGCAATATCATAATAATCCATCCAGCTGGGATCTGGTGGGAGAAGCAATTACGGATACTCTATTCACAGATTTAAGTTGGAACTCCTTACCTATTGGTGATTATCAATTTGCTATTAGATCCGTACATACAAATGGTATCGAATCATTGCCTGCATATTCTTTAATTCTGGAAAAAACAATTGGGGCATCTACCCAGGAAGAGATCGTTCCTGCATTGAGCGAATTATATGCAAATTATCCCAACCCATTCAATCCTGAAACTACTATATCCTTCTCGATCCTCGATAATAATCAGCCGACTGAGCTAACGATATACAATTTGAAAGGACAAATAGTAAGAACTCTTGTGAATGATATACTTACAGCAGGTAAACATTCAGTAGTTTGGAATGGAAAAGATAATAGTGGAAAACATTCTGCTTCAGGGATATATTTCTACCACTTGAAGAATGGAGATTTTACCAGCAAGAAGAAAATGATCTTGATCAAATAGAAAAATAAAAATCGATAGATTTCATAGAAAGTCTCGACTTTTCGGGGCTTTCTATTTAAATATTAGCGCTGAAATAATTCAAATGTAAAGTTAGTTACTACCCCTGTAAACACATAGCAAATGCGAGTTATTTTTATGTAAATATGAAAGAATTCATTACTTTATAATATTTGTTTTAATTTTTTATTTTAAGAATTATTAATGGCTTAACCTGCACGCGAGCAAGCGGTTATTGCTAATAAATATGTATCCCTAATAAATTTCTGCAAAAAAAATAGTAAAATTAACACATAGGAACGAATCTTGCAAAAATATGATTTTGTAATTTAAGGAGGAAGTATGTTTAAGAATTTAAAAAATCAAAAAGGTTTTAGTTTAATTGAATTGTTGGTTGTTGTTGTTATTATCGCGATCCTGGCCGCTATCGCTGTTCCTATTTATATGAACTACGTTAGAAATGCCAGGTCAACAGAAGCTCAATCTGCAATTGCCGCAATCCGTAGTACTTATCGTGTTCATTACCAGACATTTGGTACCACAGAGAATTACGATATCGAAGATGCTTTACAAGATACTCAACTTGGAAACAGAACCCTGAAAAACTGGGAATTTGAAGTTGTTGGCAATCCACCAAAAAAATATATTGCTACTTCTACTGCCGAATTCCCCGAAGGTGAAGGAAAACAAGTTTGGTATGATAGAGATGAAGCACAATATCATGGCTATGGAGTCGATGATGTAGTCGATGAGGAAGAAGTAATCGATTAATTTGGAGGTGACAATTGACAATACGAGAATTATTACAATTCACTTCCGATGCTGGAGCATCTGACCTTCATATAAGTACGGGATCTGTTCCCATGGTTCGTGTTTTAGGTAAGATGAAAAAACTGAATCTACCTAAATCTACAGAAAAGGAAGTTGAAGATCTGATTTATAGCACAATGAATGAATCACAGAAAACGATCTTTAAGAAAAAATTGGAAATCGACTTCTCTACAAAACTTGATGATGACACACGTTTTCGTGTGAATGCTTTTCATCAGGTAAACGGAATGGGTGTTGCTTTTCGTGTAATCCCAAATGTTATTAAAGATTTTGATGAATTGCACCTGCCGGAAATTCTGGCACGCTTGGCAATGAGACATCGTGGTTTGATCCTGGTAACAGGACCTACAGGAAGTGGAAAATCCACAACCCTGGCTACAATGGTAGATTATATTAACGATCACAAACATTGTCATATATTAACAATTGAAGACCCGATAGAATTTGTGCATTACAGCAAAAACTCATTATTAAATCAGCGTGAAGTAGGGCACGACACCTGGTCGTTTACTGCTGCTTTGCGTTCTGCTCTGCGTGAGGACCCCGATGTGATATTGGTAGGTGAGATGCGAGACCTGGAGACAGTTTCTCTGGCTCTTACTGCTGCCGAAACCGGACATCTGGTTTTGGCAACACTGCATACCAGCAGTGCTACCAAGTCTATCGACAGGATCATCGATATGTTCCCCAAAGAGCAGCAGGCACAAGTACGTTCTATGCTTTCAGAATCCCTGCAGGCTGTTATAGCCCAAACATTACTGCCCATGAAAGACGGCTCAGATCGTATTCCCGCTCTGGAAATTATGATCGCCAATGCTGCTGTGCGTAACTTGATCCGTGAAGAGAAAACATATCAGATTCCATCTGTAATTCAATCTGGAACTAAAGAAGGAATGCAGTCTCTGGATCAATCTCTTTATAATCATGTGATGAATGGATACCTTGATAGAAAAGTAGCTGAGGAGATCTCGGATAATCCTAAAATGTTTGCAACCGGTATGGGTTTTTAAAATGATCTCTAAGCTAGTAAGATCTGAATCAGGTTTTGGTCTTATTCAGGCAGTAGCAGCTCTGTTTATTGCTACAATTGCTATTGCCGGATTATTTATGGCTTCTTATATAGCTCAACACAAAGCTTTAGGTAATTATCATTACAAAGTAGTTCTATTAAAAGGCTTGGAACAACTGGAAAAAATAAAATACAATTCTTATAAACAAGGTAGCAGAAGGCCAGTCATTGGTTTAGCGAATGGTGAATTTATCATAGACGATCAAAATGGCGATCCTGTAAAAGGATATATTCAGCCTTATACTGTGCAAACACGTTCAGAAATGATAATATCACCTCTTGTGAAATACGATATTGTTACAGTAAAGATTACCTGGCGGGACGGTCCACGCTATTTTGTGAATTCAGAGCTGAATCCCAATAGACAAATTACCTTGCGGGAAGATTATTTTTATAGAACAATACAGGTGGGCCCATGATAAAAAAATATCTAGATCAAAAAGGCGTCTCGCTTATAGAAGTTGTTGCGGGAATACCACTTACAATTATTCTGTTTACAACCATGATCTTGGCCATGATGCACTTTGTACGTACCTATAATGAAACAAAACTCTTTTTGCAGTTACAGGAAGATATGTTCCAGGCAATAGAAACAATGCGCTATGGCTATGCTTCAGAGCCAGAGACTACGGATGATGGTTTGATAGGATTGGTTACCGCCAAAGAAGTTATCAGATACGGACCAAGTAGTATTGAGCTGCGACCATTATTGACCAACCTTACTTACGATGATTCGTATAAAGCTTTTTTCAGAGTAAATGATGACAAGCATCTGGTATATGAAGGGTATTCTGGAGTTAATGATCATATCCAGCCAGTAACGATATTTCCATCAACACCACCAAAGAAAATAGGACGTGATTGGCAGTTTCAGATCGTTAATACACAGGATATCTGGAGAGTTATTGATACGAACTCATCAGGTTTTCCGATTTTAATGAGCATTAAATTAGAAGCAAGAGTAAGATTTCGAGAAAAAAGTACAGGACAAAATATTACAGAAGATTTGAATAAAAATACTAGAACATGTATTATGAAAACCTATGTGTTTTTGGAGAATGCCACTTTATAGGGGGAGTTATGAAGAAGATGTTGCTTAATGAAAAGGGTAGTATTTTAGTAATGGCAGCTGCCATTGTACTGGCAATTATCTCAGCTGTCTCAGCCTGGTCACTTGTAGGAATGGTCAGTAATTCAGAAATTCAAACTCAATATGATCATGATGCAATTCAAGAGGAACTGCTGCTAAGGTCAGAAGCTCTAAGATCTCACTATGCAATAGAGCAAAATAGCACTTACCCTCCTCCTCCTCGAGAGGTTTCAATTTTAGATGAAACTGGTGGACGGCAAACGGTGTATGAGATCAAGAACAAAAAAGAGCAAAGATTTGTAACCATCTTCCTTGGTCAGGCCGGTGAACAAGCCATAGCTGTGAAATCCTTTATTGAAGCAAAAAGAGGGAGGCCTCGTTCAATTCTATATACATCACCTGTAAAAAGATTAACTGAACGTCTTATTCGTAATGAGAGTCTGGCCCAGTATCAGTATTTTTCTAATTTTGAAAAATCGGAAAATGAAGAAGGTAATCCTAATGAACTCGTAAAATTCTGGGGTCCGGATGTTTTGAATGGTCCGGTTCACTCCAATGATGATATATATATTCAGCATGCAGGTGGCGGCAATAATAATAACAGACCTACTTTTTATAGTATGGTTACCACTGCAGGAAGAGCAAGAGAATTTGGCAGTAATCAACCATATAAAGAAGCGTATCCAAATACCTGGCAGGAAGTATTCCGGGGTGGATTACAAGAATCAATAGATAATGTGCAGGAAATTATATTTAATCCTGATGCTGAAGAACTGAAAGCAAATGCCCAATGGGTCGGTAACGGACATGATATTGTTTATGCAAAGATCAATGGGGGTGCAATACAATTAATGTATGGTGATATTGTGAGCCTTGGAACCCAGGAATTTGAAGTATATAGCTGGTATCCTGCTAATCATGATGAAGTAATGGACGTAATTGATAATGGCGGAAACTGGTTTGAGGATACTGATAATATCTGGACCAATGAGATAGTGATTTATGATACTATCTGGACGGATGGTGGAGCATTGAGTGCTGGAGCATCTTCTGCCTACTGGGTGAATGACGCTGAATTGTGGATCGAAGGCAATATCTCGAATAAAATGACCTGGGGTTGTGCCGATACAATATTTATAACTAACGATATAACATACACTAATACAACAATAGGAGATTGGCCGGACGGATTTACAGGACAATACGATCCACAAACAAATGAACCAATTTATAATCCAGAAAATGCGAATCCGTCAGATTTTTTCGGACTGGTATCTGAACAAAAAATTATAATTCGCTACAAGCACAGAGATCCTTTTGAAGACTTCGTGAAACAGGATTGGAATTGTAATGGAGTTTACATTTATGGTGCTTATGCAGCGATGGCCGAAGGCGATATTGGGCTATATGGTAATGAAGCCTGTCATTATGATGGAATCTTTACATTTCAATATCATCATTGGCACGGTTCCACACCGAGTTTTGACTCTATTAGCCCCTACACAGGCAACGATACAACATACACTTATATAGATCTTCATAAGTATATTTTTCCCCCGAGCATTTCTTATTCTCCCCCAGCGTTGAACGGATTCAAACTACATGGAAATAATCCTGTACCCGCTTACGGAACTTGTGGTTATCCTTCTGAAAGTATTGCTTATGCAACCAGTTATCCTAATAATGGGCCTAACTATGCCGTGCCGTATGGAACAGATTACCCCTGGTATAATCCGGTTTGGCCTGAATCTGCAGAAGATCTGGTAGGAGAACGCGGGACTCTTCACATTTATGGAGCAATTGCCCAAAGACGTCGCGGTTATATTCACAGATCAGGTACAGATCCATTCAATCATCCTAATAACGAATGGGATATTCAAGATTATCATTATGACGGCACTCATTCGCTCAATGGTGCTGGAACAGGATACGATAAAGATTACAGTTACGATAATAGGCTTCTTTATGTGCAGCCGCCTTATTATCCTCAAGTTTACGAAGGATGGGGGGAAGTTACAACTTCGAGCTTCAGTAGAAAAGCCTGGTCGTATAAATCACCAGGCGACTGGTAGAATAAATTTTCCCGGGCAGGAATTTTTCTTCAAAATTTA
>QMNP01000040.1 GCA_003647825.1 Candidatus Cloacimonadota bacterium | reverse complement strand
TTCAAAATCCTGTGCACTGATTCCTGCTGTGGAAGGATTATCCATCTGGTTCCAGAGAGCTACAGGTGCTCCCCCTGGTGGTTCCCAACTTACAAATACATCATTGTAATCCTGTAAAACTGCTGATGGATTGGTGGGAGGATCGAGATCGGGTAAAGGTACTAATGCAAAATCAAGATCTGTCGTTAAATTTTCTTCGACTAATACATCTTCAATTGTAAGTTCATAATAATCTTCGGCAATACAAGTGAAGTCATAGATTCCAGGAGTAATATCTAATGAATAGCTTCCATCAGCACCACTAACACTCATTCCGGAAATATTGGCTCCTTCTATTGCTAAACCTGTAGTTGAATCTGTTACAAAACCTGCAACAGTTCCAAATACAGCTGTTGCTCCGCCACCAAGAATAATATCATCTACATACCAATTATCTATCTGGTAGGAGTTTCCGTCGAATACCCAGGCAATCTGAAAAGTTGAAGAACCGACATCAGGAGTTTCTACTTCAAGCTCTTGTAATTCAGGTCCAACGTTCCCATTGGGATTGATGCTCCATACATCATTCCAGTTCGTTCCATCGCTGGTTGTTTGAACTTTGAGAGAATAACCACCACCGTAATCATCTACCATATGTTGAAAACTAAGTGAAAGAGAAGCATTGCCGGTTGTGTTGATAACCTGACTTATCATCCTCTGTGTTGCAGTTGTGGATGGGTTCCAATAGAATTGTGCTTCCGGTGAAACTCCACCAGCATAATTAGAGCTATTACCACCCCAATTTGTACCACCTGCAGTTGTCCAGCCTTCTGGCGGGAATGTTTCGAAATATTCTTCGATCAAATACCCACCAATTTGAGTTTCAAATGATCCGGAACCGACAATTCCCAGATCAGCTGTAAAATCAACAATAAATTGAGCTAAATGTGCTTCTGGTGTATTTATATCTGAAGTTGCATTAAATACAGCTTCAGCAACATTTCCAGCAACTATATCACCAATAGTTTGTGCTGCAGTTGTATTCAAAGTGATATACGGATCTACAGTTGTTAATATACTTTCCACGTTATATGCATCTGATGAACCACCATTTTCCAGTGACACATAAATATCTACAGTTTCACCCGGATCCCACATATAATCACCATTCCCAGAGACTGTATCATTAACCAGGAATTCAAGAAATGTTAAGTTCGGAGCATGAGAATCAATAGAAAATGAACTTTCCCAAGTAGTAGTGCCGCTAACCACATTAACACTAAATAAAATGTAATGTCCATCTGGAATATCTTCTGCTACAGAAAAAGCAAAACCGTCAGCAATTGAAACAACATTAGAGGCTGCAACATTACCATAATCTTCTGTACCATCTGTAATCGTAACAAATTCGTCGGTTGTACTTATTTCTACTGTTACATTATCAGCTTGCTGCACTCCCACATTTTCGATATCCAGAGTCATCAATACAGATTCCCCATAATCCAGCATACCATTATTATTTCCAGATGCATCATTTATAGTATTAGCACTATAAACGCAGTAGGGACCTGTCTGCGGAATAACCTGGATATCTGCATTGTAACGAAGATAATTAAATGCTTTAGCAGAAACGGAAACTGTTCCTGGAGATTGAACAGGTTGATCAAATTGAACCTGAGCAATACCACCGGCATCTGTAAAAGCAACGGCATAAATAGTTCCATCGTCATTGCTCACACATACCCTGGCATTTTCCATTGGTCCACTTGTTCCCATTACTGTAACATCAAATGTAGAAAGCCCCAAGAACAGTTGTGGATCATGCGTAACTGTAAGATCATCTATCTGCTTCGTCCAAGGTTCGATAGAACTATCTCCTAACCAAAGATACGTTAGAACATTCTGAATACCAATATCGCCATGCAGATTAATCACAAATACATTTGCATAATTAGAGATGTAACCGATTGTAGTTATTCCTTCGTCAAAGATAGCTTTATACATTTCCTTGTCATAATCATGATTGGGAATTGTGTAGGAAGGAACTATCGCTCCATTGATGGCTATAGCTGCTTCATCTGCTTTCATAAAGGATTCTGCCAGACAATCACCAGCATGACCAACAATATCCATATTATCACAGCATACATCAAACAGTACAAAATTTCTGTTATCATTTGTAAGCTGATTTACATGAGTAGCTGTAAAACTTCCAGAAGGACCCCACTGCCAGAATTCAGTAGCACTACCATGACCACGATAGTTAAAAATACCGCCTGAAGTAGAATTAACCCAGTTTATAATATCTGTATTTGTAGCACCTGCCCCGCCATAACAAAGTTCAAATATGGGAGTTTGCATTGAGTATGGATAATCATTGATCTGCTGTTTACACAGAGTATACTTCTGGGGATATTGCTCATCATGAGCTACAAGAATACTATTTTCTCCCCAGTTAGTAGTCTGATCGGGAATTTGATAAAAATCGGTTAATTTCAGTATTTGATGATCCAATTCTGCTAAGTTATCATAAACTATCCTTCCGATAGCAATATCAGCATAATAATCTGTATTACCTTCCATGCAGGAAAACCACGAATCTGACCAGGAGCTACCGCCGCCACCAGACCAGAGATACATTGGAATATTATCAGGCCCGGCAGAACCATTTGGATAAGCATCACCAACCATTAATACATATTCCAGGTCATCGGAATCATAAAGCTGCATAATGTAATCTTTTATCTCTATTGCTGTTTCAAATCCTGCTTCCAATGTTCTCACTTCAACCGAGTAGCCTTCTTTGTTTTTATACTCTACCAATGGCTGAATGCTTTCAAGTGCATTTGCATTAGTTACAATAAGATATTTAACGCCAACTTCACGAGTGTTATCTATCTGATAACCCATTGTATTAAAGTTGATGAGAGCAGAATCGTACATATTATAGAAACTGGGAGCTATGACCTTATCTTTATTCAAGATATGCTCATCATCATAACCATAAAATTCTACTTCGATTCTAGCACTGGTAGTTACCTGCAGAGTTCCGTTATCGGCATTAAAATTGAAAGGTACAAAATGAAAACCGCCAATCTTCACATCTCGCCAGATCCCCACATTATCTACAAATGCATTTGTGGAAGGATACGTTCCACCAGTTTGATAAAATTTAAAATCTGCTACAAAAGGATTGTTATTTTCAACTCCATCTTTTTCAGGTGTTTGAAGAGGATATACATTGTAATTGTTCAATTCTAAAGTAGAAGTTTTCAAAACTCTCACTCGTACATTTTGATTATCTGGAATTCCAATGATCCTGGTGATCATGGGAAATTCAGGAAATCCCACGTCATGAGTCGTTCTACCTTGTATGATCTCAATTTTCTGATATGTTTGCCCGCCTTCTGTTACATCTTCCAGATACATACCCGGAACTTCAATATCAAGAATAAGACGATTATTGTCTGTTTCCACAACGTTTACAATTGGTTCTTGCTCAGTACTGGAATCAAATGAAATCCATTCCTTTGCATTAAGACTACCTAAAACTATTAAAGCAATAGCTAAAATTAAAAACTTTTTCATTTTTTCTTCTCCTTTTTAGAGTTTGCTTTTGAGGTTTCTGCATAATACAAACTTTGTCTTTGCGAAGCGTCTATCAGAGAGTTTCTGCTAAAGCAATCTATATTGCTAATTGATTACTATTTATAGAGATTGCTTCGTAAGCAACAGCAAGAAGCAAACTCGCAAAGACACACGTTTTTTCTTTTCTCACAAATACACTCTATTATGCAGAACTCATGAGTTTGCTTTTACAAGTTGCCTTAGCAAAACAAAGCAATCTTGGTTCAAACAAAACAATCTCTTTATTTTCTTAATTTATTTTAATAATATAACTTTTTTAACGCTCGTAAAATCCAAGCCATCGTTATAAGCATCCACGATTACGAAGTAAACACCGCTGGAAGTTGGTTTTCCCTTTTCATCATTTCCCAGCCAATCTACCTGATGATAGCCGGCATTCTTTTTTTCATTTACCAAAGTACGAACTTTCTGACCTTTTATATTGAAAACATTAATGGCAACTTCTGCATCCTGATTCAAATTGTATGAAACAGTAGTTTTGGGATTGAACGGATTGGGATAAACTCCGGTAAACTCTGTTATTTGTGGAATCAAAATTGAGCCTGATTCTGTATGATCTAAAGTAACCTCAGTTATTGCTGATTCAAAACCACCAGTAAACATGGCAGTAACGCCATAAGTATAACTTCCGGAAGGCATATTCTCTTCAGTAAATGTCGTTAGGGTGGTAGATCCGATAAACACAGAACCATCACGATAAACATTATATTCCGTTAAGTCCCGTTGAGGAGCGTCCCAGGAAACTACAATATTACTGCCTTGTGAAACTGCCGCTAGATTATCAACAGGTGGCAATGCAATAATTACTGTTACTTCATTGGTTGGTTCAGATTCTCCTTCGTCGTAAACGGCTGTAACCAAGAAATTGTATTCGCCGCTATCAAATGGTGAAGCAACATAATATAATTCTGGAATCATCTCGATCAGTAAACTACCGTCCAAGTAAATATTATAGCCAATTAGATCCCTGGAATTTTCCTTGTTTGTGTCTTTCGATTTCCGTGCGGAATTTTCAAGAGCAGTACCAGGTTCATCCCAGGTTAATTCTACTTCATTATAGTTAATTACTGTTGCTGCAAGGTTAGCAGGAGGATCGAGTCCAACTAAAGTGAAATCAATATCCTCGGTAGTAGCACCAAGTTCTACAATTACATTCTCTACAAGACCAACGCTGTAACCATCCAATACTGCATCTACATCGTAAGATCCGGGAAAAGTAGTTAACGTATAAAATCCTGATGCATCCGGATTAGTTACACTTCCGCCAGCAGAAATTTGTACATCTTCTACATCACCACTTCCACCCTGCAATGTAACAATCCCAGAGATATAGCCTTGAATTGCATTGTTTACAATTGGCGGAAATACGATATAGTCCACCCAGCCGCAATCGCTGCCACTGGATACAGAAGTGTCTTTGCTATATTCCCATTTAAAAGTATGATTTCCAGCCGTAACAGGATAGGTTTCTTCTTCCCAACCGCTGCTTCCACTCCAGGATCCAAGTTGTGTATTATCAATAAAGAAATTAAAATAATCCCAGCCGCTTTCTGAAGATACTTTCCTTAAGAAGCTGATATTACCATCAGCAATTACATCTGCTGTTAGCGTTAAAGAAGTAGATTGATTATCGTTTATATCGCCAGATTGAGCGCTATATGAACCTTCATATGCATCTGTAGATATTACCCAATCAGCAGCACCACCGAACACCCATTCGAAGCTGTTAAAGCTGTTGGATTCAAAATCTTCAATAGAAACACCAACCATACATGATGGAAAGAAATTTGTATTATAACTTCCAGAATTTGCAGAAACTTCGAGATCGAATGATATTAATTCTCCAATAGGAGTTTCAGAACCAACTGTAAATGTGAAAATTCCAGATGCTTCCTGCCCAGGAACCATTGTACCAAAGCTTACGTCACCATTATTCATTGTTACATAATCTGATGTAGTAGAAAGCACTCCTTCCACATCATTGGCTGGCAAACTACCATTATTACGCATTGAAACCAGCATATCTATGGTTTCACCCGGATCAATATAACCATTGCCATTACCAACCATCTCATCCAATTCAAAACCAAGGAAGGCAATATATACGCCCGTCACTTCTGCTATTGATTCAACAGCGTCCAGATCAAAACCGGCATCAGGGGCAGTAGCAATACCATCGCCATCATCTTCAATTTTAATAAATTGTGTTCCTACAACTCCGCCTGTTGCTAAGTCAAATTCTGTTGTGCCATTTCCTGTTCCCAAAGAGATCCAGGGCCCATCCATAGTTTCACCAGCATAAACTGTGTAACCTTCTGGGCTGGTATCACCTTCATGTACGACAAAATCATTACCTGCTCCATCTGGAATAACATCCTGCATATCAACAACTATCCAGCCGTTTTTCCCGATAGAATAATTTCTATCGTCCGGTGCACCAATAACTCCAGGTGTATCACCTTCATCAGCAGTATTATTATTTGGGATCTGAGAAGATGAAACTTTGTATATATATTGACCATCTAATGGTTGAAGCTGAAAATCTGTAACGGTAGAGCTGTTTTCTGTAACCGTTACACCTGTAATTGTTTGAGTTTCGTAACCATTTGCTACAATTTTAATGTCATATGATCCGGGTAATACATATTTGTGATAATCTCCAAAAACAGGATCAGTGTAACAAGGAAAATAATCATCAACAAAAACAGCGGCTGTTACTGGATCACCTGTTGTAGCATCCGTAACCACACCTTCAAGGCCGTATCCGGCATGTTCGATCATACTCAGCATGGCAGGTTTGTTATAGTTATAATATGTTAATATCTCATTAACAGAAGGATGCTTACTGTAAGAAATTTCCATCGACCAGCTGATAGCACCCATCATTCCGTAATTCGTATCTTTTGTACTCCCGTTAATTGGATACATCCCCGTACAACCCTGACCATATTCCATGTTTGAATATCCGGATGAGCTGGCATATTCTCCTGCAAGCTGTAGTATATGAGTAAGGTCTGGACATTGAGAAGCACGGTAACTCCAGGGACAGGAAATATATTCCGTTCCACTGTGATAGGTGGTGTGTACAACGAATTGACGATTGTAATGACAATCTCTGAGAGCTTTTGATTCCGGCTGGGAAAAAGGACCCGGACTTCCACCCCAGGCATCCCACATATAACCAGAGTCACGATTACAATCAACACCATTGGCATTTTCACGATCATCAGCAACACGGCCATCTGGATTTACCATATAATAAATCCAGATTTCACGGTTATCTATCAGATACGTAACAGTGGGATCTTCCCCATATTCCCGGCAAAGATCACGTGCAAAACGAATAACATTCTCCGGGCCGCCAATCTCATCTCCATGGATACCGGCATCGAACATAACTTCAGCTTCATTTTCATCTAATGTAACATTATCGCTAATTTTAAGAGCACCAAGTTCACGACCTTGTACTGAAGTACCGAAAAGTTGTTTTTCACAGATATTCGGGAAAGTTTCTACTAAACTATCGGCCAAAGCAACGATCTCTTCATATGTATGATATGCTTCTCTAGTATTATCCTGCGACTGCCAGAAGTTTTCAGCAAAAGATTTCACATCTTCTCTCTCGATCTGGTAGCGAAGGCCAGTTGCCTGTAAAGCACTGAATTCTGATGGAATTAGATAGATGAGAGCTTCACCATTTGGATATATATCACCTTTGGGATTTAGATCTTGTATTTGTGTTAATTCAAAATCGCTCTGATAAAACACACGTACTTCCATCTCGTTATCCCGCCAGGCAAATAAGGAACATAGACTAAAAATAAGAAAGATAAGAATTGTTATTCTCTTCATAAAATACTCCTGTATTATTAAAAATATTATATGTCATTGATGCAATAAGTATTCCAGAAGATACTTATATGAGCAAGAAAAACGGTTTGTAATTTCTATTTAGAAGCTAAAGTTCAATGCGGAATATATTCAGCAGAGTGTATTAATCTATTCACCTTTCCGAAGCTTCTTTCAAAGAAATTCTACCTACTAAGATTTGGAAATTAATTCTTATACAGTCTTTAAAGAAACGGAAAGGGTTTGTTCTCAACTCCCTTCTTCGGAAAAGAAAACAGAAAGAAAACCAAATTAGGAAGTCGAGTCCAAGGAATTCTCCAACTCTTCTAATTTATTCCTATCCTATTATGAAAATTCCTGATTCCTTGAAATAATTATTATTAGGAAAATTAGCCGAATTCACCCATTGACAGCTAAAGAACTAAACAAATTTTGGCAGTAGTTGTAAATAGAATTATGTTATGACTAAATGTTTTATGGTGGAAAGATGAGGAAATTTTGAAATATATAGTAACAGGTAAAGGATATACATCTGATCTTTTAAAACAGGCAGATGCAAGTGTGAACATTATCGATGAGAACGATTTCAGAGATTCAAATCTAATTATTAGGGTGGGTGATAAAGTTTATTCGCCCACTGAAAGTGCCTTGGATTCAATATTAGCGAAATCGACATCCAGTACATTTACAGGCGCAGTTACAAAGCTTAAAGACAAAGAATTATTTCGCAATTTAATGAGTAGTCTTTACCCAGATTTCTTCTTTCAGAAAACTACTATTGACGAGTTAAAAAACTTAGAGCTTGATCGCACCAGAAAATATATAGTTAAACCAACTAAAGGGTTCTTTGGAACGGCTGTAAAAGAACTTGATCAGAATACAAATATTTCTGAAATCACTGAAGAAATTCGTATTGAACTGGCAGAAAATACTCGCTATTTCTCAGAAAGCGTGCTTTCCAGAGAAGAACTGATTATTGAGCAATTTATAGAAGGTGAAGAATACGCAGTTGATATGTATTTTGACACAAAAGGGAAGCCGGTAATTCTTAATATTTATCATCATCCAATCCCACATAAAAATGAGTATTTCCACCTGTTATACTACACGAACAAAGAGATTTTTGATCGATTCTTTGATAGACTAAATTCAATCTTTTTAGAACTGAATCAACATTTAAAAATTACTGATTTTCCAATCCATGCGGAATTTAAATTGGAAAATGAGCAGTTAGTTCCTATCGAAATGAATCCTTTGCGTTATGGCGGTTACGGCTTGGCTGACTTAACTTATTACGCTTTTGGCTTTAATCCTTTCTCAGCTTTCTTTGAAGATTTTAAACCTGACTGGGAGAAGATCTGGCAAACCAGAAGTGATTATCATTATGGATGGGTTTTAGGATACAATGGTACCGATATTGATGTGAATACTCACACTCCGAATGATGACGCTTTTCAACAATATCTCGGAGATATTCTACATTATGAAGAAATTGATTACAAAGAAAATCCGGTTTTTTCGATCGCCTATTTCAAGAATAATGACCACAGTTTTCTAAAGCAGCTGCTCAATACCGAATTCAATGATTTCTTTATTCTCGAAGAAAAGGACAAATAGTTCAGAACTATGAAAAAGTTTTTGCCTTTCATTCTAAAAATATTTTCACTTTCGAATCTTAGATTACGGAAAATCTCTTTGTAAGAAACTTCAAAAAGTTGAGTAAATCAGAAATCTTGGACGATGTTCAATTCAGATAGCAATTCTCATTTTCTAAACTGAGTAAATTCTTACTTCAATCTTCAATTCTGATTCTTTGCTTGCAAAATAAACCACTGAATTGAAACTTACCAAAAATTTATTGGAAAATAAATGAGTGATAAGAAATTAATAATAATAAAAAATGCATCCGAACACAACCTGAAAAATATAGATGTAATCATCCCAAAAGATGAAATGACTGTGGTTACCGGTGTTTCCGGTAGTGGAAAATCTTCCTTAGCTTTTGATACAGTGTTCAGGGAAGGTCAGCGTCGTTATCTGGAATCGTTTTCCTCTTACGCCCGTTCCATTATGGGAAAAGCTGGAAAGCCAACTGTAGAATCAATAACAGGATTATTACCTGCCATCTCAATTGATCAAAAAACAACAACCGCTAATTCCCGCTCTACTGTTGGAACTTTGAGTGAAATTTATGATTTTCTGCGTTTGCTTTTTGCCCGTTTGGGAAAATCTGAACTTCC
>QMNP01000039.1 GCA_003647825.1 Candidatus Cloacimonadota bacterium | reverse complement strand
GCCTGACGTGCTCTATTATAAGTTAGAGTAAGCGTATCGATAAGTTCGGCCGCATTATCTGTGGCAGAATCCATTGCGGTCATTCTGGCTCCTTGTTCTGCAGCCGAAGATTCCAGCATTATCCGCCACACATCCACGTTTACATATTTTCTACCCAATTCTTCAATAATCGTGTCTTCATCGGGTTCATATAGATAATCTAATTTCGACATCTCTTCCGATTCTATTGGAATAATAGGAAGTAACTGCTTAATAATAATATTCTGCTGGATGGCAGATTTAAATTCATTATATAACACTTCAATTTTGTTATAATCTTGATCCAGGAAGAGATCAATTATCTGTTGAGCAACATCCTTTGAAATTGAGAAATTCATTTCGTTGAACAAATTCAGATATGGTTTAATAATCTTGTCAGAACGTTTTTTGATGAAATCATAACCTTTTTTTCCAATACAAATAATGTCTGCATCGGGATTTTCTTTGATATATTCCAATGCTTTCTTGATAATTTGAGAATTGAATGAACCACATAAACCGCGATCCGACGTAACTACAACAAGAGCTGTTTTTCCGGTTTCTTCCGCATCTTCTAAAAGCGGATGCGTATTGCTGCTGTTTTTATACTTCAAGGTTCGCAGCATATCATTTACATGATTGGCATAAGGTCTTGCTTTTATAATGCGATCCTGCGCTTTACGCAGATTAGCAGCAGCCACCATTTTCATTGCATTGGTTATCTGCTTGGTGTTTTTTACACTCTCAATTCTGGTTTTAATTTCTTTTATATTTGCCATTCTTAAAACTTCTGCATTACCCTGTCACAGATCTTGTGCATTGCATCTTTTATTTCATCGTTGATTTTATCTTTTACCAGACTAACCATAAATTCTCTATATTCTGAATCTAATGTTGAGAAAAGCTCTTCTTCTACTTTGGCAACATCTATAGCTTCAACTTTATCCAGGTAGCCTTCGTTTGCCATAAAGATTATAAAGAGCTGCTTGGCAACAGGAAGAGGTTGATATTGACCTTGCTTCAAAATTTCAATAAGCCTTTCACCTCTTCTCAATTGAGCTTGAGTAGCCTTATCAAGATCGGAACCAAACTTGGAAAATGCTTCCAGTTCTGCATATTGAGCCAGATTTAATCGAAGTTGACCGGTAACGCCTTTCATTGCTTTGATCTGAGCACTACCACCCACACGAGACACTGAAAGCCCGGCGTTGATCGCAGGTCGAATGCCAGAGTTGAATAATCGTGAACCAAGATAGATCTGACCATCGGTAATGGAAATTACATTGGTTGGAATATAGGCAGTAATATCATCTGCCTGCGTTTCTATAATAGGAAGTGCGGTTAGAGATCCGCCACCTAATTCATTACTAAGTTTGGAAGCTCTTTCCAAAAGGCGGGAATGCAGATAGAATACATCACCAGGATAAGCTTCACGTCCGGGAGGTCTTCTAAGCAACAGGGAAAGTTCGCGATAAGCAACAGCCTGTTTAGAAAGATCGTCATAAATTATGAGAGCATGTTTGCCTTTATCACGGAAATATTCACCTATAGTACATCCGGAAAATGGTGCTAAATATTGCAAGGAAGCAGATTCGGAAGCAGAAGCCATAACTATAGTTGTATAATCCATGGCATCATTTTCTTCTAAAGTTTTTACGAGCTTGGCGACAGATGATTTTTTCTGTCCAATAGCCACATAAATACAAATAACATCCGTTTTCTTCTGGTTAATAATTGTATCTATGGCAATAGCAGTTTTTCCTGTCTGCCTGTCACCAATAATAAGTTCTCGTTGACCACGACCGATCGGGATCATGGAATCAATAGCTTTTATTCCGGTTTGTAAAGGCTCTTTTACAGGTTGTCTTTGAATAATACCCAAAGCTTTTCTTTCTACAGGATTATATTCTTGTGTTTTGATCTCACCCTTTCCATCGATTGGCTGCCCCAAAGCATTTACAACACGACCCAGCATTGCATCACCTACAGGAACTTGCAGTATGCGCTTGGTTCGTTTTACGATATCACCTTCTTTTATCTTATGTGTCTCACCAAAAAGAATACAGCCGACATTATCCTCTTCCAGGTTCAAAGCCATGCCTACAACGCCACCAGGAAATTCTATCATTTCTCCGGCCATAACATTGTCCATTCCATAAACACGGGCAATGCCATCGCCAACTTGAACGACTTTTCCCGTTTCGGCAATATCGATCTCGAACTTGAAATTATTGATCTTATCCTTTAGTATCGAACTTATTTCATCTGGTTGTATTTTCATACTGACCTCATCTATTTTTTGTTAATATTAGCCAACTTCACCAGGTTATTCTTGATCGAACCATCGATCAAAATCGACTCAGTTTGAGCTACAAATCCACCAATCAAACTTGGATCGATAGATATATTAAATTCTATTTCTTTCTTTAAAATTTTTTTAATGTTATCTTCAATATCCTGCAATACAGATTTCGACTGTTCATGTGCAATTTTTAATTGTACTTTCACCATATTATTTCTATCTAAAATAGCATGATCCAATTGCAATAGAATATCTGAAATTATGGAAAATCTATGCTTCTTTACAAGAATACTAAACAGGTTTTCCCATAATCCGGTATTGGCAAGTTTGGAAGTAACTTCCTTGGCTAACGCCAATCTTTTCTTAAGAGGATAAAGCAGAGAATCAATGGATTTAACGTAGTCCGGATGCTGGAAAAAGGCAGTCTCCAGAAGTTTAATGTCATTTCGAAAAGATTCAAAATGACTCTTATCGATGTTCATTAGAACAGCATCAGCATAACGTTTTGCAACTAATCTATTTCTCACTTTTCTCTCTTTCTGCCAGCATTTTCCTTATCAACTCCTTGTCATCTTTGTCATCAAATTTCTTGCTGATAAATTTACTCGAAAGCTCGGAGATCATCGTTGCTAATTCACCTTCGATTTCGTGCATAACTTTCGTTTTCTCATTTTGCAGCTGGTCTTCAGTTTCCTTTAGAATCTTCTTTTCCTGGTTTTTTGCACTTTTTACTATTTGGGTTGCTTGTGATTCAGCATCTCGTTTAGCAGCATTTTTCATTTTGCGTATTTCTTCTGCCGATTCTTTCAGCTCTTCTTCTTTTTCGATAACGAGTTGCTCAGCTTCCTCTCGTGAAGCTTTTGCTTCATCAATATCGTCTGAAATCTTTTGCTGCCGTTCTTTTAGGAACTGCTTGATAGGCTTATAAAGAAGTTTATTCAATACAATAAGTAATAAAATAAAGTTCAATATTACTATCACAAAAGCATAATTTACAGTTATCATAAAATCTCCAATTCTGTTCTAGGAAGGCATACCTTCCTGCTACTATCCTCTATAACAAGAAATATCAAAAAAGATATATTTAGGAAGAGAATATCAACAGAAGTGCAATTACCAGAGAGTAGATACCTGTGGACTCTGATACAGCCTGACCAACAAGCATTGTTCTGGTAATAAGACTGGCGTTTTCTGGAGATCTGGCGATTCCTTCACAAGCTTTACCTGCTACAAATCCTTCACCAACTCCCGGGCCCAAAGCACCCATTCCCATACAAAGACCGGCTCCCAGCAGAGCTGCTGCTTTTACGATACCGTGTGCTAATGTTAATTCCATGGTTCCTCCAAGTTTATAATTCTAAATTTATTCTAATCTCGTTCCAATTCTCTGGGTTGGAACGCACTTTCTCTGCTCCTGCGGACATTACGTCTCACACGCAGAGCGTAAAACCTCTGTTACAACGCTGAGCATTGTAATAAGCATATCTATTATAATGCAAAGATCAACAGAAACGATATTACAAGTGAATATATCGCAGTTGACTCTGAAACTGCTGCGCCCAAAAACATGGTACGCATGATATTTGATTTCTGATTGGGAAAACGTCCCATTGAATCGTTAGCTTTTCCAGCTACAAATCCGATTCCGGTTCCAGGTCCTAAAGTTCCCAGTCCGATCGATAATCCTGCTCCGATCAATCCCACTGATTTTACCAGAATTCGTCCAACAGTAATTCCTTCCGGCTGGTTGGGAATGGAGTACATCAGCAGAAAGGCAACAACCAAGGCAAAGATAGCTGATGTTTGTGATAAAGCCTGACCAATAAGCATATTTCCCATAATTGCGTTGCCGTGCTTTGGCATTCTAGCGATAGATTTACAGGCTTGTCCGCCAGCATAACCAGCCCCCAGAGACGGCCCGATAGAACCTAGTCCCATGGCTAATCCTGCCGCCAGATATGCAGCTGCTTTATACCAGCCGCCTTCCGGTGCATCCGATCTTCCATAAATAAGCAGCATAGAAATAACCAAGGCAAAAATACCTGCAGTTTGAGCTGCCGCCTGACCAATAAGCATTGTGCGGAAAAGCTGATCATTGGCTTTGGGCTGCTTAACGATACCGTAAGCACCTTCACCGGCAATAATCCCGGAACCAATTCCGGTGGTTACTGCTCCAATTCCCACACAAAGTCCTGCTCCCAGAAATGCTGCGATCTGTATATGTTCAACTGTAATCATAACCAATTACTCCGAAATTTCCACGCCAATATAAGTAAGCGCCAGCATTGTGAAAACAAACGCCTGGATAGTTCCTACAAAGACGCCAAAGAATAGATTTAATCCAACCGGGAAAACTACAAAGCTAACTAGAGATGAAACCACCAGAATGATGATAGCTCCACCCAATATATTTCCAAAAAGACGGAAGGAAATTGAAACGATCTTTGATACTTCACCAACAATGTCTAAAATGAAAAGCGGATTTTTGTGAGGCATATATTCTTGAATATGCTTCCAGGCACCTTTAAATTTTACAGCAGAAAAATGTACAACCACAACTGCCATTAAGCCAAGTCCCAGAGGTACATTCAAGTTTCTGGTAGGTTCCATAAATCCGGGAATTGGTATCATGCCGATCATATTGCAAATCCAGATAAAAATGAATAATGTAACAATATATGGTGTGTAATAAATCTTGTCTTTTCCCAATGTTTCACGAACGAAGTCTTCCAGCATAGTATAGATCATTTCAAAAATAAGTTGAGATTTAGAAGGCCTTCCAGCCAGAAATTTACGAATAAATAAAGCCATAAACAATAAAACTATATCTACAATAAGCAGCATTCGAAGCAACTGAAAAGTGCCAACTGGTGTTTCTCCCATCGATAAAGTTTTAAAGACGCTAAAGAGTTTTTCACTTCCATAGAGATCTTTTACTTCTTCATGTTGAGCATTGTATTCATCAATCTGGAATTCTTCGGTTATTTTCTCTTGAAGATTAAATTCAGATTCTATCTGCCTGAATACAAATTTACCATTATCAAACCCAATTTCCAATTCCTTTGTGAAGTTGCCTGAAATAAGAACCAGAGCTATTTCCACTACAAAGAAAATAATGAATATCTTCATCATCGGGCTTTTCTTTTTCGTCATTCTATCCTCTAAAATATTTACTTTTCTTTAAATATTCTGCCAGCTCATTCAGATAAATAACAACCTGAGCGGCCAGCAATCCCAATCCAAAACTAATAAGGTTGGGTTTGATAAAGCTTAAAACCAATATTGAATAAATCAGCAGGAAGATCAATCTCAGATATGTTCCCTTCACCGCTTTCAGTTTCGATTTTGATGGTTGTAATTCTAAACTTGCTTTCACGTTAAACGCTAACCAGTAAAAGTTTATAGCACTCGCAAGCGAACCAAGAATCCACCCCAAACCCTCTTCAAGAACTATCAGCAAAGTCAAAATTGCAGGTATGTTTGTCAAGAGAATAATGGTTATAATTCGTTTTACGTAAGCTTTGTTATCCATAGTATAATTAGTCTTTAAAATGTTTTTTCACTAATCGATAAGCTGCCATAATTCCAGCAATAACTCCCAGAACTATTCCTACAATGATCAGGTTTCCATTTGCATCCAGTTTTTTATCGATGTAAACAAATCCAAAAACAAATAGTAGAATGGAAATTATCACAGAAAAACCAAGCTGTGAGATCAAGGCAAAGTTTTTAAAGAGCTCTTTAATTATGGGATTATCAGGTTTTCTCATTCAATTAATGAACCTTTTACATTTAATCTGTACTTAGGTCTAACTCTGATGTATTTTGTTTAACGCTGGGTTTTACAACTCGAGAATACTGTTCACTTTCTCCGGAAGTCATTTGACTTACACCGTTAAATATTGCACCTGTATGGATCTTGATAATTTTGGCGACAATATTCCCGCTTAAATTAGCTGTACTGTCCAATTCCAAACCATCACTTACTGTAATGTTGCCAACAACTTTTCCAGAGACCAAACACTCTTCAGCTTTAACGTCTGCATTGGCTACTCCCGATACTCCGATCGTAACAAATCCGGTAGATTCTACTTTACCTTCGATATCACCATCAATTCTTACGCCGCCATCAACAAAAAGGTCACCTTTTATGCGACTGCCTTTTCCTAATATCGTTGTCAATTCCACTTTTCGATTTCTTGCCATAATATTATCCTTTAATCTTCTAAAATCAATTCCGGATCGATATTCTCACCGTTTTTTAATACTTCAAAATGCAGATGTGGGGCAGAGCTGTTGCCGGTATTCCCGACTAATCCAATTGGTTCACCTTTTTTCACAAAGGTTTTTGAATCATAAATTGCAGTTGCCAGATGGGCATACATAGTAGCGTATTCATTCAAATGATCAATAAGCACCACCTTGCCAAAATATTCATCTTCATAAACCGACAAAATTTCGCCAGTTGCAGAGGCGATAACTTCGGTTCCTTCTTCAGCTGCAAAATCCAGAGCAGGATGCTCTTCTTTGTAATGCTGGCTAATAGCATATTCTCCGTTAATCGGAATTAAATTTGGAATAAAGCGATCCTCTTTTTCGTATTTGGAAAGCTCCTCGGCCGTTACAACGCCATTGCGTTTATTTTCTTTTAGATATTTATTCAGAACCTTCAACAATCTTTCGTCTTCCGATTTAACTGGTTTTGTTCCATTATTGGCCTTATTAAGCTGATCATTCAAAGATTGAATATATCTGTTTGAAACTACTATTTCCTGCTGAAGTTGATCAATTTCTTCCTGTCTTTTCTTCGATGTTGAAGCTGTCATGATAAGAGCAACGATCAATATAACAATGAGGACAGCAGAGACGATTTTGTAGATCATTTTACCAGTTTTTTCACTAATTTTTCCAGCTCTTCTTTGCTGGAATATTGAAAGATGATCTTCCCTTTGTTCTGCGTACCGCTAATCTTCAAATCTGTTTTGTAATAAGTTTTTAAAGATGCTTCTAAAGTTTTAAGTTCTTTAGCTAAACGAAGGTTGGTTTTTGATTTACCAACTTTACCTGATTCCTTGATCTTTTTAGCTTCCTGTTCTGCTTTACGTACCGAGAAAATATTGCGCACGATCTGATTGGCAAAATTCAGCTGATCTTTTTCTGGAACCTGTAAAATTGTACGGGCATGACCGGAAGAAAGTTTCTCATCCAGCACCATGTTCTGAATCTCTTCCGGCAACTTCAGAAGACGGATCAAATTGGTTATTGTAGCTCTGTCTTTTCCCACAATATCAGAGATCTGGGCATGAGTTAAACCAAAATCTTCGTTCAGCTGCTGATAGGCTTTTGCTTCTTCGATAGCACTGAGGTCTTCCCGCTGCACGTTTTCGATAATAGCAAACTGCAATTGTTCTTTGGGACTTACACTTCGTATAATAACAGGTACTTTGTCATATCCTGCCAGTTTAGAAGCTTCCAAACGCCTTTCACCGGCTATCAATTCATAATTGGTTTCATCTCTTTTGGTTACAATTATCGGCTGTATAATCCCATTTTCCTTTAACGAATTTGCCAGTTCCTGCAATTTCTCTTTATCCAGTCTTTTGCGTGGTTGATATCTATTCGGACTGATCAATTCTACTTTTACAGTTGTAATTCCAGTAGTTTTATCAACCGATTCCGGCCCCGAACTGATCAGGGCTTCCAAGCCTTTTCCTAATCGTGTCATCTTGCCATTACTTCCTTTGCCAGTTCCAGGTAACTAATTGAGCCCGGCGATTTTATGTCGTAATGAAATATCGATTTTCCGAAGCTGGGAGCTTCGCTTAATTTTACTGATCTGTGAATGATGGTATTGAAAACCTGTTCCTGAAAATATCTTCTTACTTCTTTTGCCACTTGTCTAGATAGATTCAGGCGACGATCATATAGCGTAAGAAGAACACCCATTATATTCAGATCCGGATTCAATCCATTTTTAATTAGGCGAATAGTTGTGAGCAATTGACTCACGCCTTCCAAAGCATAGTATTCGCATTGAATGGGAATAATAACATCGGTGCAGGCGGTTAATGCATTTACAGTAAGTAATCCTAATGATGGTGGACAATCTATAAGTATGTAGTCATAATCAGCTTGAACCGATTCTAAAATGGTTTTAAGTTTATATTCACGGGAATATTCCTTCACCAGCTCGATTTCCGCACCGCTTAAATCCACATTAGAAGTAGCGACATCAAGCTGTTTGAGAATGGGAGAAGTTTTGATAATTTCAACTAATTCTGCTTTGCCGATAAGAGCTTCGTAAACGTTTGGATTGCTTTTTTCCAGCCCTATACCACTGGATGAATTTCCCTGCGGATCAAAGTCGATGAGCAGTGTCTTCTTTTCGAAAATAGCCAGAGCCGAAGCTAAGTTGATGGTGGTAGTGGTTTTTCCCACTCCGCCTTTTTGGTTAACTATCGTTATTATTCTCGCCATTTTTTCTTAACAGGTTTTCACCATTTGGTTATTTCCACGATCTTTCGCTCACCGATCTGTGAGTGATTTACCTCGTGGATCTGTACATTTCTAAAAAGATCAGCATCTTCCAACAGTCTGCTTTTATAAAGCAGGATCTTGCCTTTTTTCTTAAGCAGACTCAACATTCTATTTCTATATTTGGGTAGTATTTTTACTGATCGGCAAACGATCAGATCGAAATAGCCATCCCATTTCTCTTCCACATCTTCCAGCCGTGAAACAATCGTGAAACACTCCTGTACGTCAAGAGATTTGATAATATTTTTTACAGCCAACATCTTTTTTGTAATAGAATCCAGCAAGTGGACTTCGCAGGTAGGGAAGAGCAGCTTAATCGGAATTCCAGGTAATCCGCCCCCGGAACCAAAATCTAAAATTCTAAGATTAGAGAAGTTGAAAAAGGATGCTGGTAAAATAGAGTCCAGCATATGCAAAGTCCAATATTCATCCTTGGTGGTTTTACGTGAGATCAGATTGATCTGGGTATTGGTTTCCCATAATAGATCAAGGTAATTTTGAAAGGCTTTCATTATTTCATTTTTCCGCTTTGGAAAATATTCGTTTATAAAATTTTCAAATACTTTTTTATTCATAACTTTGCATTCCGTGCAGTAAGTTTTTGTGTCAAGCGGAAAGCGGAATAAATAAAATTAAATATGGTGCAAAATCTAATTTCTATTGCTCATTGGAAAGGCTATTTCAACAGCATCAATTTACAGCTTACTTCTATTTTACCACCTATTAGTTTGGCAAAATAGATCCCGCTGGAAACAGCTCTATTGTTTTCATCAGTTCCATGCCAAACAACAGAATATTGATAGCTCCCCGCTCGTGTCATCCTGAGCTTTGTCGAAGGACGGGGAGTATTATTTCCATAAGCTGATCCTTCGATAAACTCAGGACGACAGCTTATGGGTAACGTTTTTACTTTC
>QMNP01000038.1 GCA_003647825.1 Candidatus Cloacimonadota bacterium | reverse complement strand
CAGGAATAAGTGCAATTACAATTCTGCATGTTTTTTGTTTTATTTTCACAATTCATAATTTTCTCTCAATATCTAAACTACTTTTTTTCATATCATTTATAACTGAGTTGAAATAAAGAAAATTGAGCGGATATTTTGTCAAATACAATTACTTATTACAACTTCCGAATATGAAAAGTACAATTATATGTACTTCTAATTGTTGGTGTATCAAATGCCCTTCAAACATTAGGAAGTTATCAACAATCAGAATTTCCTTATTTCTCAAATCCTGCTTGCCGGATAGCTTCGTATAAAATAATAGAAACACTATTTGAAAGATTTAGAGAACGAATATTATCGGTCATTGGAATAGTAATTGTGTTATCCCAATTTTCATGCAAGATATCTTCCGGTATGCCTTTAGATTCAGGACCAAAGACAAACACATCACCTTTTTCGTAAGATACTTCAGTATAGGCATTCTGGCATTTTGTAGTGCACCAGAAAATATTACTTTCACTGTGTTTCTGTAAAAACTCATCCAGATTTTCATGAATATGCAAATCTAATTTATCCCAATAATCCAATCCAGCACGTTTCAAATATTTATCTGTAAGCAAAAAGCGCATTGGTTTGATGATGTGAAGTTCGGAATTTGTACCTACACATAATCTTCCAATATTTCCTGTATTACCCGGGATTTCTGGTTCATAAAGGACTATCTTAAATTTTTTGTTATTCATTCTCAAGGTTACTTCAACATGATCGAATCCCATCTCTTCAACCAGGCAGAAATCCTTCTACCAACAGTGCGTGATGAAAGTTGAGATGTATAATCATTTTTTACAGCAGGTAATAATTCATAATCGTTGTTTAATTTAATATTTTTACTACAGGGATACATCCACATACGTTCGGGAACTATTGTTTGAAAATCATCAGATAGCAAGAAATCAATAAAATGCTTTGCTAATTCTACGTTTTCAGATCTGGCAGCAATTCCTGCAGTTTTGATAACTTTGAAACAACCTTCTTGTGGAATCGTAGCCTTAAATCTATCTGTTGCTTCCTGTTTTATATGATAGATAATAGAGCTTGAATATGCTTGAATTAATGGAGCCTGAGCAGCTAAAAACATATTATAGCCTTCTTCCTGATCATCTGCAATTGTAAAAATATTTTCTTTCACACTTTTCCAGAAGTGGCTATAACCGTTCTCTCCGAAAGCTGCAACCGACCAGATGAGCATTGCTCTTCCTAAACTGGAAGTATGAGGATTTAGCAGAATTATCTTATCTTTAAAAATACCATCCTGCATTTCACCAAATGTTTCCGGAGCTTTTTCAATGCTTTGATCGTTATAAATAAAAGCTAATGGGCTAGAACAGATCGGGATCATCTGATTGGTTTTGTCGATGATATATTCTTTTGGTATATATTTCAAATTTTGAGCTTCATACGCTGTAAACAAGCTTTCCTGTAATGTCCTATACAACAATGTGTTATCAAGTCCAAAAACCACATCTACCTCTATGCTGTCATTATTGGTAAGTTCATCTAAAAGAACAGTGGCATTAGGAAAATTTGTTAATTCAACCCTGCAATTGAAAATATTTTCGAAAATAGGCATCGTTTCACTGTAGAAGGTGTCATTTAAAAAAACTTCAGTAGCAAATAGATGTAGTGTATCTTCTGAAAAATCTTCCTGTTGTTTCTTCTTTAGAAAACATCCACTCAAGATCAAGGTTAACAAGATCAAGGTTAAGATCAATAACCAGATAATTTTATTCATATTAGAATTCCTTAAACTCCACCAAACAAGATCGCAGCTACCACAAAATCCATGATAAGTACCAGGATTGATGAATAGACAACAGTAAGAGTAGTTACTTTTCCTACTCCTTCTGCTCCGCCTTTGGCTTTACTGCCTGCAAAACAGCCAACCATCGTAATTATTAAACCGAAGAAAACAGCTTTCACCAATCCACCCCAAAGATCTGCAGGTAGAAAGAAATCCTTCATGTTGGAGAAAAAGCTGTAAGCATTTACGTTGTATTTATATACAGATAAAATATAAGCTGAAAAAATACCGATAAAATTAGCTAGAACAGTAAGCAGAGGAAACATAATTATTCCTGCAATTACTCTGGGCATGTAGAGATATTCTACTGGATCTATTGCCATCGTTTCCAGAGCATCGATCTGCTCACTCACCTTCATTGTGCCGATTTCAGCCGCAATAGAAGCACCTACTTTCCCTGCTAAAACTAAGCCAGTAAGAACCGGCGCTAATTCGATCATTGTAGATTTTGCTACCAGTACCCCGATAAGACTTTCGGGGATATAACCACTTGTTTGGTATGAAGCCTGCACA
This sequence comes from Candidatus Cloacimonadota bacterium, assembly GCA_003647825.1. GTDB lineage: Bacteria > Cloacimonadota > Cloacimonadia > Cloacimonadales > TCS61 > B137-G9. Next base: position 7,462 of record QMNP01000038.1, on the reverse strand, counting down.
GATGTAACCAATCCAGTAAAACCAGAAGTTACAGAGATGAGAAGGATTGAATCATAACCGATCCTACGCATCTGAATTATGATATCGGAAAATCTTTTCCTGATTTGAGAAAGGTGAGAAAAAACGGCATATTGGAAGAGCATGAACTCTCCCACCAGACTGATATACAGATTAATCATAGATTAGTCGTATTGATTAAGGTCTCTAAAAGCAGTGAACTTAGCATCAAATCGAAGCTCTACTTTTCCAATCGCACCATGACGGTTTTTTCCGATGATCAATTCAGCAATACCGGGTTTTTCTGATGCTTCTTCGTAATAAACTTCATCACGATAAATGAACAACACAATATCGGCATCCTGCTCAATTGCACCGGATTCACGTAAATCTGATAGTTTTGGTCTTTTGTCATCTCTGCTTTCCACACCACGATTAAGTTGAGACAAAGCAATTATCGGAAGTCCTAACTCTTTGGCTAATATCTTTAAAGAGCGAGAGATCTCAGATATTTCCTGCTGTCTGTTTTCTCGGTTGCGCTTTACAGACATCAGCTGCATATAATCTATGAAGATCATGTCAAGCCCTTTCAATTCCGCTTTTAATCGTCGTGTTTTGGCACGAATATCCAGTATTGTGTTAGAACCGTTATCATCGATATAAATATCTTTTTCAGCCAATACTTCAGCAGCTCCGGCGATACGTAATAATTTCTTTTCATTCATGCCATAACCTTTCAGCATGTTTTCCATCTCTACTTCCGAAGCAGCACTCAGCATTCTCATTAAAAGTTCATCGGCTTCCATCTCCATAGTAAAGATTCCAACTTTTTTATCGAATTTAATTGCCATATTAGAGGCCATATTCAAAGCTAATGATGTTTTTCCCATAGCTGGTCGAGCAGCTAAAATAATAAGTTGGCCAGGACGAAATCCACCAATTTTACGATCCAGATCCATGAATCCTGAAGCCACACCCAAAACATTCTTTTTGGTTAATGCTGTTTCTTCGATATTCTCTATGGTAGTAGGAATTACACTGGCAATACTTTGAAATGCTTTTCTATTGGGACGTTCTGCTATACGGAAGATCGCCTGCTCTGCTTCATCGACAATATCTTCTACCGGCTGATCTGAATTATAACTGCTTTCGACAATTTTATTGGAAGTCTGGATCAGTTGTCTGAGAAGTGCTTTTTCCAACACTATATTTACGTGATAATCTATGTTTGCGCCACTGAGAACAACATCAGAGAGCTCGTTCAGGAAGGCTTCTCCACCCACTTTTTCCAGTTCGGTATTTGTTTTCAAATTATCTATCAAGGTGATAATATCAATTTCTTTGTTTGCTTCAAAAAGCTGGCTCATATTACGGAAAATTATTTGATGTGATTTTCGATAGAAGTTATCTTCTACCAGACTCTCGATTGCTTTGGCTACAACATAATTATCTATCATCATTGCAGATAAGACAGCAGCTTCTGCATTTAGGTCATTGGGAAGTTGTCTTTCGGTTCTATTTGCCATAATCAATCCTATTCTAATAATTTATTAATTCACATTTTGATAGACAGCTTTTTTTTGCAACTTAAATTTTGTAAGTAAATTTGAGACTGATTTCGGAACTTCATTCGAAATCAATTACTAATTGAATCGTAATCTTTTTGAAGATTTTGTAAGTCGATCCAGGCATATTTTTTCCAACCTTGATTTCTCAGCAAAGCAGATGGATGATAAGATACGTAAGTTTTAATTCCCTGGAAAAGGTGTGTATGAGAGCGGAAGGTTGCCATTGTTCCTTCGATACCGAGTAATGTCTCGGCAGCTACTTTACCCAGTAATAATAATAACTTTGGCTGAATTATCTCTATCTGTTCCAAAAGATAAGGTAAACACGATCTTCTTTCTTCCGGTAGCGGGTTACGATTCCCGGGAGGTCGACATTTTACAATATTTGTAATATAAACCTCATCTCTTGGTAAATTGATGGCTGCAAGCATCTTAGTCAAAAGCTGTCCGGCTCTTCCCACAAAAACCTGTCCTGAAGCATTCTCGTCGGCACCCGGTCCTTCCCCGATCAACATTAATTCAGCTCTTGGATTACCATTGCCATAACAAAATTTATTTCTTCCTTTCCATAAAGCACAATTTTGACAATTTTTATAATTTTCTTCCAATTGCTTTAACTGTTCAGATGCATCAATATCTGAATTAGAAAAAATTGTTTCGGCAGGTTTTTGCTGTGCAGCAGGTTCAGGGTTTTCTTGTTTAATGATTGGTTGTGAATAAAAAATATCTTGAATTCCTGATAATTTCAGGTACTCAAGATATTGTTTTATAGCTTTTTCTGTCACGACTGTGAACCGTTATTATTCATCAATTTCAGAAGTTTCTTGTTCCTCGAATTCTTGCATAACATAATCGGGGATGTCATTTGCAGCAATATGTTCTAAAGCTATATTTGTTATTTTACCTTTCATCTGCTTCTTCACAGTGAAAGGAAGATTGCTCAATCTTTCTACTTCCAGATTTGCTAATAACAAATAGAGATATGTCATATTATTATCTTCCAAAAACTTTTCTACTTTTGGATCCATATATTAACCTCCATAATAATTCTTTTCAATGTTTATATATCTTTTATATTTATTTTCTTCTGCTAAAATGATCTGTTTTACTTTTTGAACTGCGAGATCGAAATCATCATTTATTACCAGGTATTCAAAATTAGAGATCTCAGCCATTTCTTTCTTTGCTGTTTCCAACCTGGTTCCTATCGCTTCATCGCATTCTGTGCCGCGATTTTTCAAACGAGCAATCTGCTCTTTTTCTGATGGAGGTAAAATAAAGATCGTAATTACATCAATATCCTGTTTTATGATCTGTTTTGCGCCCCACACATCAATATCCATTATTATGTGATGACCTTTATTCAGCTCGCTCTGCACAAAGCTTCGTGAGGTTCCATACCAGCAACCATGAACCTTTGCATGCTCCAGGAAATCTCCCTCTGCCTGCATCTGGTTAAATTTCTCTTCAGTTACAAAATGATAATCAAAACCATTCTTTTCGTTGTGTCGTGGAGCACGTGTAGTATAAGAAATCGAGTAAGTCACATTATCACATTGTTCTAATATCTTGCGTAGAATGGCTGTTTTGCCGCCACCGGAAGGAGAGATAAGAGCAATAAGAAAACTTTTTTTTTCAAAATTAGACACTGGCGTATTATCAATCCTCAATAATTGCTTTATAGGCATCTGCTTTTAACAGATTTTCCAATTCAGAAGAATCAGAGATCTTTACTTTTACTAACCAACCATTTTCAAAAGCTGAACTATTAATAGTTTCAGGTGTATCTTCAAGTTCTTCATTTATTTCTAAAACTTCACCGCTGACCGGAGAAATTATATCTTCAACAGCTTTCACAGCTTCTATAGAACCAAGAGCTTCACCAATTGTTAGTTCATCACCTATAGCTGGTAATTCTACATAAACAATATCTCCTAATTCATGCTGTGCATAATCTGTAATACCAAGTGTTACAACATCACCATCTACTTTCACCCATTCGTGAGTTTCAGTGTAGAGTAAATTATCTAATACCATTTTTCCTCCCCGTAATCATTTTTGGTGTAACGACGATTTATAAGGTTATGATGTCAAGTTTTTCAATATATCTATTTAAATTTAATTATTATTATATTTAATGTCGTTTTGAATGTGGAATATCTTCGAATTTGAATTTATCTTTTCTAAAAAGATTCCGGCAAACATCTACCACATTTTCATCATATAAAACTCCTCGATTCTTATCGAGTTCTCCCAGAGCTACATCAATACCAAGTGCAGGGCGATAAGGTCGATGAGAAGCAATAGCTTCCACTACATCTGCCACACTTAATATCCTGGCTTCAAGCATTATTTCATCACCAGATCTACCATCTGGATAACCACGGCCGTCTTTTCTTTCCTGGTGCTGCAAAACTATATTTGCCACAGGCCAGGGAAATTGGATTCGGCATAGAATATCAAAACCGGCTTTAGGGTGAGTTTTGATGAGATTCATCTCGGCATCAGTTAATCTGCCGGGTTTACTTAAAATCTCTGAAGGAACATAGATCTTACCAATATCGTGAACTAAGGAAGCTATCCTGATTCCATCAATTTGATCCTGTGGAAGGTTCATCTCTTCAGCTATTTTACAGGCAAGGTAAGAAACTCTGCGTTGATGCCCTGCGGTGTAGGGATCCCGCATTTCCATAGCAGATACTAAACCATTAACAGTTTCTTCCAGAAGTTTTTTTAATCGAATATTACTCTGTTCCAGTTCTTCAGTTACTTCTTTCCTTGTAGTTATGTCTACTGCTACTCCCAAAACCACATCTTCCCCTTCGGGAGTGCGCATGGGAACTTTAGTTGTTTGAAACCAGAGTTCTTTCCCATCTGGCATAGTTAAAAGCTGTTCAGGAATGAGAACTGGTTCCTTTTTTTGGAGAACAAGTTCATTACTTTCGTTGAATAATTCTGCCTTTTCCCTATTATCTTCATTATCTGGAATTATATCAGTTTCGGTTTTGCCAATGATCTCTTTGGGAGAAATTTGATAAAGGTCGGCAAATGCCTTATTGGCCATTACAATTTTATTTTCGGCATCTTTAACAAAAATACAGCTGGGAACTGTATCTATAACTTTCATCAATAAATTTCTGCTGGCTTTGAGGGCCTTTTCCATTGAATGTTTGTAAAATGCCATTTCGATACTTACACGCAATTCTCTATCTTCAAAAGGTTTTATTAAATAACCATAGGGAGATGCATTGGCGGCTTTCTTTAAAGTTTCATCATTAGCATATGCAGTAAGAAATATAACTGGGATATCAAAATTTTGATTAACATATTCTGCAACTTCCAATCCGTTCATATCTCCTTCAAGCATGATATCCATTAGTATAAGTTCGGGATGAGCTTGACTTATGAATTCGATCGCATCTTCACCATTAGCAATCGTACCGATCACGTTGTAGCCAAGATTTTCCAGGCACACTCGAATATCAACAGCAATAATATGCTCATCTTCTACAATCAATATTCTACGTTTTTTAATACGCTGCTCCAAAAATTATTATTTAATAAAACATCTTACTTTACAAAAATTATTAAAACTTGTTTTATAGGCAAGTAATTTCCTTTACACAGGAAAAACAGCTTACAAATGAATCGAAAATATTTCATGCAAAATATTAAATAAAGAAAGAAGTAAAAAATAATGCATTGACAAAGAAGAGCTGAATATTTGTTTTGGCGCTGTGCAAAAGTGTAATATTCTTCTATTACGTTTACCCTTTGGTAATCTCGTAGCAAGACATTGACACAAGCGCATGGGATTAGCCCAAAAAAATATAAGGAGTATCAGTATGGAAGGCACTGTAAAGTGGTTTAACGAAAAGAAAGGTTTTGGATTTCTTTCCGGAGAAGATGGAAATGATTATTTTGTACATCATTCCAACATTATTGGCGATGGCTTTAGAACTTTAGCAGAAAACTCTAAAGTTACTTTCGAAATCGAAGAAACCGATAAAGGCCCAAGAGCAATCAAAGTAGCTAGAGCTTAGTTATTGGTTTATAAATATTAATAATTAGTTTTTTCTAATTTCTTTCTATAGAAAGGAATGCAGCCCGATTTTAGGATCGGGCTTTTTTATTTGATGTAAAAAAAATTAACTGTTAATCTAAATACTTTTTCATAGCTCTGTAATATGGTTCGTTAAAGCCCAAATTTCGATAAAGCGGTTCTCCCATTTCCGTAGCTTCTAAGTCAATTCTATCTAAATTAAGTTTGTTACCTTCATTTAATAGCAGCTTCAAAATCTCTTTCCCAATTCCTTTGCGGCGATATTCAGCAACCGTGTACATGTTTAGGATATAACCAGTTCTACCCTGTGGAACTTGAAAATTACCAGGCTGAGATCGGATAACCATTCCACCAAATCCAACTGGTTTTCCTTGAATCTCTGCTATTAAGGCAACAAACTTTTTTGCTTTGATGTTTACAGCAAAGTATTCCTGCAAATTACAACGCAGTTCTGCATCTAATTTAGAATTGAACTTCTGTCCTATTTCTTTGAGGAATTGAATTCTATAATCAATTAATATTTTTACATCTTCTACTGTAGCAGTGCGAAAAGATATTTGTTTGATCAATTTACTAATATTCTTCATTTCTTAGTTATCCAACTGATCTCAAAATCTTTATGCCTAATTTTTTGAAAGCCGTTTGTAACAATATAGAATAATATTGTTAAGGCAATGAAGCTACCTACGAAGGCAATAACAGACTCTTTAAGACCAGGTTGATTACTATTACCTGAAATGGGATTGGCAAAAGATAAATTTAAGATAAACAGAAAGGTTAAGGTAAGATATAGCTTTTTCATCGAGTAAGCTCCTATAATGGATAAGCAGAATTAAATATAAAAATTATATCGATAAAACAACTATGGTTTTTGAATAAATCATAAAGCTATTAAGCCTGTGATTGATAAAAATCCAAAGCCAAATATTAAAAAACCGAGAATAAAATAAGCTATTCGAGCAATATATCTTCCAGTAAGTTTCAAGTCCGACTTCGCTTGTATAAATTTTAATAGAATATTCCAATCAGCTGCACTGGCAATCATTAAGAACAAACCTGCAATCATCATAATAATATGATAACCTGCGTTTCCCATGTTAACACCTACCCCATAAAAACTCTTATCAAACACAAATCAGACAAAATTTAATTTACTGAGATATGTCAAGCCAATTTGTTTTATTACATAGGTTTGTCATTCCATGACCTCTTCTATCCCGTTTACTCACATCTCCAATTCTTCGCTTATCCTCTTTCTCCATTTCTTTGCATTCCTTACTCCTTTTTCCTTCTGTGTTTTCCGTGAGCAAAACCAATAATGGCTAAAAAAGTTAAGTTAAACTCAAAAAAAACTTGACCTTGCCCTTAAGCTACTCATATTTGACCCGAGTTTTCTCAAAAATTCTCAATTTTACTCATATTGAGAAAAGGGGGTGCGGATGACAAGCGAGTTTCTGGGTACTTTCAATAATTCAGTAAATAAGCATAAATGGATCACTATTCCGGCTGTGTTTAAGAAAAAATTCACCCACCAGTCCCGGCAAATGGTAATTGTAACCATTGGCTCGGAATCCAATATTGCTATCTATCCCCTGGACAGTTGGAATGAAAAGATCGCCAGTTTGCAGACCGGTGAGCTGAAAGATAAACAGCTGCTGTTGAATTTAAGAACTTTTGCCAATGCCGAACAGAAAATGGAAAGCAATGGCCGCATAAAAATTGGTGAAGAACTTTTGGAAATAGCCGACATAAATAACAAGGTTGTAATTAAAGGAGAAGGTTCGTTTATCTCCGTCTGGAATCCCGAGCGTTATAAAGAGTTTCGCAATAAGAT
>QMNP01000037.1 GCA_003647825.1 Candidatus Cloacimonadota bacterium | reverse complement strand
TGAAGATAGCAATAAATAAAATACTTATATGATATGAAACCATTGCAATCCAAATATTGCGAAAAACATATAATCCTATAATAATGGTGATGTAGGGGAGAAGGAGAAAAATGAATGTGTATTTCTTACGCATGATCCAAAAATTCGATTGAATTCATAACAGAAAATTTCATATTAGATGTGTTTTTTACTTATCATTCCTTAATTTATACAGTTGCGGTCTTCTATCACCAAAAGCATCGTTAAATTCCGTAACGGTTTTATCATCTGCCTGTTCAGGTAAGATCTCCGTTATGAATACACCTTCTTCTATTTTATTCATACGTTTTATGATGTCACCTTTGGTGGAAAGAATCTGGCTCATGCCGGTAAAAGTAAGTTTTTTATCTCCATTTACTTCTGTTCCTGTCCGGTTAGAAGTAATTGAAAAAACACGGTTTTCCAGGCTTCTCGTTATCATGGCCTGCTGACACCAGGGAAGAACAAGATTGGCGGAATGGGTGATGATTTGTGCACCCCGCAAAGCTAGTGTTCGTGCTGCTTCAGGAAAGATCCAGTCGAAACAGATCATCAGTCCCACTTTCACACCACCCTTTGCTTCAAATACTTTAAAACCGGAATTTCCCGACTTGAACCATTTCTTTTCTTCATAAAAAAGATGCGTTTTGCGATAAATATATATATTGCCATCCGGGTTTACCAGCATCGATGAATTATAAAACTCACCATTTTCAACTTCTGCAAAACCAACTACATAGCTAGTGTTTTTCCGTATTGCTAAATCCAGGAACAGTTGTGCTGTCTTACCGGTTTTGGCATCCTCACTCATAGATTTTACTTCATCTAAATTGTTAAACAAATATCCTGATGTTGCAAGTTCTGGAAGAACTATCAGATCTGCCTTTACAGGTTCTAAAAGTTCTTTCATTTTTTTTAGATTTTTAGCAGGATTCAGTAATTCCGGTTCAAATTGTAAAACTCCAACTTGATAATTCATAACACCTCCGAATAATCTTGAAATTTGAGATTCAAGAATTAGTTATTATTGTCAAATACAATTAAAGTACATTATATTATTTATTATAAATAAACAAGATATAAATATCTGCTTGACATATAGAGTGATGTTTTTTTTTGTAAGCCAGATTTTAAAAGGCGCATATTTATTATCAGCTGACGCGAAAGTCAGCATTTTTTTGGTAATAAACAGGTACCACTGGTTTTTCAGTGGTTTCGTGGTATAAAAGGGATTTTGCAGTGGATTTTATTGTGAGCAATTTCCGAGAAAAGATGTATTGGGATTTTATATTTTATTTCCAAATATGAAAGGTGAGAGTAGATGGAAAAAAACAGGTTGGAAAAACTGGAGCAAATCGCAAATAGAGCATGTGAATTGCGAGGGGTTTCACTTTACGATCTAGAAGTTAAAATGGCTTCTAAAGGTCTTTTAGTTCTTGTTTATATCACCAAACCAGGTGGTTCTACAATAGGTGATTGCCAAAAGGTAAGCAGGCTCATGGCCGATGTGTTGGAAGTGGAAGACTTAATTGAAGATAAATATTTTCTGGAAGTTTCTTCACCAGGAATTGAACGTAATTTAAAATTGAAAAAGCATTATGATAGTGCAATTGGGGAATTGGCCAAGATCACTTTTCATAATGGTGAAAAGAATATATCAGTAATCGGCACGATCAATGCCATCCTGCCGGATGTTGTGAAATTGGAAGTTGAAGAAGAAGAGATTGAAATTCCATTTTCCAGCATTAAAAAAGCAAGAACATATTTTGATTATAAAGTAGTTAGAGAGGGATAATATGAGCGCTAATCTAATGGGATCACTTGCCGAGTTGGCAAGCTTGAAACAACTGAATAAAGAGCAATTGGCCGAGATCATAAAAGATGGTCTGTACCAGGCTATCTCAAAAAAACTTTTACTCGAAAGTGAACTGACAATAGTTGCAGACTTCGATACAAATAGAGTTTGTGCACGTTTTAATCGTATTGTCGTTGAACGCGATATGTCTTTGGGAGAGATCTCCCTGGAAGAAGCAAAGGATTATGATCCTGATATTGAACTGGGAGATAAAATTCCAGTTGAAATGACAATTTCGGATTTTGAGCCCAAAGTTATTCGTAATGCCAGGAAAGCAATTTTGGAACGCATAAAAGCTTTGGAAGAAGATCGCATTATGTTCGATTATGAAAACCAGAAGAATCAGATAATTTCGGGAAAAGTAACAAAAGATGATTACAACGGCTATGTTGTTGATATTAGTTATGCCGATGCTCTGCTTCCCAAAGAAGAACAGATCGAAGATGAATTTTTTAAAGTTGGTGATATCGTAAAAGCTTATGTGGTAAATATCCGCAAAAGAAAGAACGATGTTATCGTAATTCTATCTCGCACCCGTCCTGAATTTGTTAAAAGAATTTTTGAGACTGAAATACCAGAGATCAATTCTGGTGAGATAGTTGTTAAAAAGATAGTTCGTGAGCCGGGAATGCGTACAAAAGTTGCTGTTCAATCGAATGATAAAAGCATTGATGCTACAGCTGCCTGTCTGGGTGAGAAAGGTATCAGGATTGAATCTATTCGCAATGAACTAAATGGTGAACTAGTCGATATAGTTCTCTGGGACGAATCTCCCGAACAGCTTATTGCCAACGCTATTGGCCCGGATCTGGTAGAAAAAGTATATCTGGCTGAACGTGGCAGATTTGCCAGGATCATTGTAAGTGAAACAAATAAGAATCTGGCAATTGGCAAAAAAGGCAAGAATGTTAAACTTGCTGCCAAACTTACAGATTATAAATTAGATATTTACACAGAAGAAGAATTTGAAGAGAAAATTTCGGAAGAAAGAAGAATTACCAGCCACGTTAGTGACTTGGATGGTGTTACTTCAAAAGTTGCGGAAGTTCTGAAAGAACACGGTTATACCTCTGTTCAGGATATCTACGAAGCAAGCATTGAAGAACTAACCAATTTGGAAGGTTTAGGCAAGAAAACTGCTGCTAAGATCAAAGAATCTTCCAGATATTTCTAGTAGTAATTATAGGTGAAACAAAGTGCCGAACAAGGCTTCCAATGCTGGACATTTACCCCAGCGTACTTGTGTGATCTGCCGAAAGAAGTTGGTCAAAACGGAATTGTTGAGATTTGCAATTTTAGATAAGGAAGCTGTATTCGATATGGAAAACAAATTTCCGGACCGGGGTTATTATGTTTGTAACAATAATGATTGCCTGTTGGAAATTGATAAATGGTTGAAGAAGAAAAATAAAAAAAACAGAAAGTGAATTTCTGGAAAGAAGTAAAAATTAATGGATGAACAAAAGGTTTTGAATTTGCTGCATATGGCCCGTAAAGCGGGAAAGGTTCAAATGGGTTTTGATGCCTGTGAACGTTCCTGTTCCGGAAGCACAGCCAAGCTTTTAATCGTAGCAGAAGATCTTGCCGAGAAGAAAAAAACAAAATTGAAAGACATTGCTGATGCTTACAATGTGAAGTTCCTTGTTTTCAGCACAAAAGAGAAGTTCGGGCAGGAATTCAAGACTAGAGATCTCGGTGTGATCTGCGTGGAAGATGTGAATTTTTCCAAAGGTATAGTTAAATGTGTAAGTCCATTACTCAAAAAACAAAAGAAGTGATAAATGACATTATTGATAATATTTCGAATGCAGACGGAATTTGTTGATGTTTAGTGTGAGCGGGAGGAGTAAATGCCGATAAGAGTGCATCAATTAGCTAAAGAATTTAAGATTTCTACAGCTGCCCTTAAGAAACATCTGGGAGATATGGGAGTAGATCTAAAAAGCCATATGAGCCCGGTAGATGATGAGGTTGTAGCAAAAATACGTGCCAAATTCAATGAAGAAGTGCAGGCTGTAAAACAACGTCAACACGATAGAAAAAGCATTCATAAGAAAATTGTACTGGCAGATCGAAAAAGGATCGAAGAGACAAAACAGGCAAAAGCAGCACAACCAGATAAAGCGGCCAGCCAGGAGATTCCGGTTTTCGTTGAGAAGAAGATCAAAAAATCGGTGACCAGAACAGACTCTAGAGGTAAATCTGGAACTTATAAAAAGCAAACAACTGAAGCAAAACCTATTTACAAAAAGAATATCCTAGATCCAAAACCAGTTGTGGAAAATAAGTTCAAAGATAAACCTAAAGAAAAAGATAAGAAAACATTTGAAGAAAAAAACAAGCATCTGGAAGCTAAAAAGAAAAGCTTTAAGAAAGGAAACCGAAAGAAGAAGTTCGTTCCTACAGAAATGGAAGAAGCTGAAATTAGCAAAAACATTAAGAAAACATTGAGCGGTGGTTCTAAGAAAAAGAAGTACAAAAAAGATGAAAAAACTCAAATCGTTGTTCCCGATAAACTTACGATAAGCGAATTTACCTCAGTAAGTGAATTGGCTAAATTGATGAATGTCGCTGCCACAGAGATCATAAGCAAGTTCTTTATGATGGGGCAATTGGTTACTATCAATCAGCGTTTGGATAAAGATTCTCTGGAAATGATCTGTACAGAATTTGAGTTTGATGTTGAATTTCAGGAAGAATATGGAACAGATATCCTGGAAGATACTGTGGAAGAATCTGATGTTGAAAAGCAATCCCGTCCACCAATTGTAACTGTGATGGGGCATGTGGATCATGGTAAAACTGCAATTCTGGATAGAATACGTTCTACTAACGTTATAGCAGGAGAATCTGGTGGAATAACCCAGCATATTGGCGCTTATCAGGTAGATCACGATGGTAAAAAAATTACTTTCCTCGATACACCAGGCCACGAAGCTTTTGCAGCAATGCGTGCTCGTGGTGCAAATGTTACAGATATTGCCGTTATTGTTGTAGCTGCCAATGAAAGTGTGAAAATGCAAACCATTGAAGCTATCGATCATGCCAAAGCTGCCGGAGTAACTATTATTGTTGCTATTAATAAAATTGATCTCAAAGATGCAAATATAGATCGATCTATCGCTGACTTGATGAAACAAAACCTGATGCTGGAAGGATACGGTGGAGAAGTCCTCTGGGTTCCTTGTTCGGCAAAAACTGGGGAAGGTATTGATGAACTTCTGGAAACAATAATTCTATCTGCAGATATGATGGAATTGGAAGCTGCTTACGATACTCAGGGTAAAGGCATCGTAATCGAATCCATGAAAGATCAACGAATGGGTACTATTGCTACTGTTCTGCTGCAGGAAGGTTCTTTGGCAAAAGGTGACAGCATTGTATGCGGAGCTACATTCGGTCGCATTAGAAAAATGGAAAATGAACGTGGTAAGGAAATTAATAATCTAGAACCATCTGATGTTGCAGTAGTCTATGGTTTGAACGATGTTCCCAAAGCTGGTGACATTCTTAACAAAGTAGAAAATGAAAAAATGGCACGTCAGATCAGTTCGGAAAGGATGAATATCCGTCGTGAAAGAGAAAAGTATCAGACTAAAACCAACCTTGATAACCTTTTCCAGAAGATCAAAGAAAATGAGATGTCGGAGATCAAGCTTATCGTAAAAGCAGATACAGATGGTTCTGTAGAAGCACTTTGCGATTCATTCCAAAAACTAAGTACAGATGAAGTTGTAGTTAACATAATTCGTAAGGGTGTGGGTGGAGTAAATGAAGCTGATGTAAACCTTGCCTCTACAACCGATGCAATAATTATAGGTTTCCATGTTAGAGCTAATAATACTGCTAAGAAACTGGCAGAAGATGAACAAGTTCAAATTAAATTATATCAGATAATTTATGAAGCAATAGAAGATATACAAGGTTCTATGCAGGGAATGCTGGCTCCTGCATTCGTAGAGAAATTCCTTGGAACTGCTGCTGTAAAACAGGTTTTCCGTATCAAAAAAGTTGGTACAATTGCCGGATGTTCTGTCGAGAAAGGAGCTATTACAAATAGCGGCTTGGTTCGTTTATATAGAAATGATATTCTTGTACACGAAGGTAAACTCTCATCTCTAAAGCATTATTCTGAGGAAGTAAAAGAAGTAAGAGCTGGATCAGAATGCGGAATTGGAATAGAATCTTTTAACGACATAAAAGAAGGTGATGTTCTGGAGAATTATGTCATGGAAGAAGTTGCCAGAACGCTGTAATCACTATATTAGATATGAGGAAGTAATGACAAGAATTAGGATTCAGCGATTAGAAAGTGAGTTATTCAAACTCATAAGCAACGTGGTAAATTTTAAAATGAGAGATAAAAAACTGCGAATGATCAATATCAGTGCAGTTAAATTATCGAATGATATGTCGCATGCCAAAATATTTTTTACCTCACTGGATGATACACATACCGATAAAATTCTACAGGCATTTAGAAACAGTAAAGGCTTTTTGAAGAAAGAAATTGCTGCCGCGAAATTTATGCGTTCAGTACCGGAACTGCACTTCTTTTATGATGAAACAGAGGAGAATGCCCGACATTTAGATGATCTTTTTGCCAGGATCAAAGCTGAATCGAATAACGAGGATAATAATGCTGATAACTGAGTTAATCGAAATTAAGAAAATTTTAGATGAAGCAATTGATAAATATAATTCTATTTGTATTTTAACCCATAAAAATCCTGATGGTGACGGGCTGAGTGCTGCTTTGGCATTGCAGGAGATAATAAGCCAATTCGGTAAGAAAGCTGATCTTGTATTGGAAGATTATTGCCCCGAAATTTACGATTTTTTAGATGGAGAAGAGCGAACAAAGGTCTTTTCCGATCACATGATCTACGATCTTCTCATCATTTTAGATTGTCATGAAGAAGAACGATTGGGAATCTGTACTCCTCTGATTCCAACTGCTAAACAGATCGTTGTTATCGATCATCATGTTCAGCAGAATCTCATAGAAGATGCATCTACATTTATCGATACAGAAACAGTTTCAGCTGGTGCTATTATCTTTAAGATGTACGAAACGGAATTGAAAAAATTCCCTGCAGAAAAGGCAAATTATATTGCAACTGCAATATACACGACAATATTGAATGATACAGATAATTTTTTAAATCGCAATACAGACGCTGATACATTTTCTATTAGTTCCAAATTGATGCAGTATGGTATTGTTCCTGGATATATCACAGAGCATTTCTTGCTTAGCAATACAGCCGATCAAATAAAATTTGTGGGTGAAGTCCTATCTACTATCGAAACATTTGATGATGAAAGAGTGCTCTTTATGCACGCAACACAAAATATGCTTCAACGGAATGGTTTAGATAATACTGCAACTTCAAAATTAACACGTTGGGTAAAAGGCACAAGACATGTAGAAGCATTGGCTTGTTTGGTAGAGGTTCGCAAGAATAGATACAGATTAAGTTTACGTTCAAATCATATAAACGTGAATAAAGTCGCTGTGAAATTTGGCGGCGGCGGTCACAAAAAAGCTTCCGGTTGTGAACTTAAAGGCAGCCTGGAAGAAATTAAAAGTATCATCCTGGAAGAATTCAGAAAGCAGCTATAAATTTTTTATAATTTTAGAGTAATCACTAATTAGAATTCAAGGAAGAATTTAATGCAAGATTTTGGCGTTATCCTTGTAAATAAACCAGCTGGTATAACCTCATTTGACGTTATAAGAAAACTTCGTAAAATTACTGGCATCAAAAAAATCGGTCACACAGGAACTCTCGATCCATTTGCTACAGGATTACTTCCCATCTGTATTGGGAAAGCGACTCGCATTGCGGAAAAACTTTCTTCCAGCACCAAAGAATATCTTGTAACAATGCAATTTGGTATGAAAACAGAAACCGGTGATACCGAAGGAAAGATAGTCGAGCAGCAGAAAATTTCAGCATTTCCTAAAGAAAAAATAGAAGAGATTATTCCAGAAATATTAGAACTCGAAGAGCAGATCCCGCCCAATTATTCAGCTGTAAGAGTTAATGGTAAAAGAGCTTATGAACTGGCTCGTAAAAATAAGGAAATAATTCTGCAACCACGTCCTGTAAAAATCATTGAATTTGAAATAATTAAATACGATCATCCGGAATTAACATACAGAACGGTAGTAACTAAAGGAACTTACATCAGGGTTCTTTCTGAAACGATTGCAGAGATATTAGGAACAATTGGAACAACAATAGAATTGCAAAGAAGTAGGATCAATCATCTGGATCTGAATATGGCGATAAACTTGGATAATATTACTAAACAGAATTGGCAGAATAAATTGATACCTTTACCAGAGATTTTTCCTGATTTTCCCAAAAAAGAAATTGCCGATGTCAGTATTTTTAAAAATGGTGGTTTTATAGAAATAGAAGCTGAAGATTGTGGTGAGATAATGGTATTGTCGGAAGATGGAAAATGTCTTGGCTTTGCCAGACTCGAAGCTGGCATTTTAAAACCGAAATTAGTATTTATATGATTATATAAATTGGAAAATTATGAGTTATTTTAAAAAACAAAAATGTGAATTTGATAATCCCGTAGTAATAATGGGAACCTTTGATGGTGTACATTTGGGACACCAGAAGATATTGCAGCAATTAAAAGCAAAAGCCCAACAAGTAAATGGGCAGGCAGTTGTAATTTCTTATTATCACCATCCACTGGAAATCATTCACAAAAAAACATTCCCTTATCTGCTTACAGAGCGTGATAGAAAAGAAAAACTATTAAAACAGTACGGAGCTGATTGTGTTCTTTTTCTGGATTTCGACCATGATATGGCTCAGATGGAACCAACCGAATTTTTAGAAAAGATAATTCTGGAAGAAGTTGGAGCAAAATATCTTATCGCAGGTTATGATACACATTTCGGAAAATTCAGGCAAGGGAGTTACCAGTTTCTGAAAGAGAATGAGAAGAAATACAATTATCAAGTTGAGCTGGTGGAACCATTCAAAATCCATAACCGGATTATCAGCAGCAGTCTCATAAGAGATTTTGTGCGGGAAGGCGACATGCAGGATGTTGCCCAATGTCTTGGCAGATATTATACTGTCAGCGGTACAATTATTGTCGGTCAGCGGATCGGCAGGGAAATAGGTTTTCCTACTATAAATGTGCAGCCGGATGATGTGAATAAACTTTTGCCAGGAATTGGAGTGTATATTTGTGATGTTTTGCTGGGAAGTGAAATTTTAAAAGGTGTAACAAATATTGGCTACAGCCCCACACTTAAAACCGTTAATATCAAAGAAATTGAAACTTTTATATTAGACTTTGATCGAGATATTTATCATGAACAGGTAGAGATCGTTTTCCATAAGAAATTGCGGGATGAACAGGTTTTCAAATCGAAAGAAGAACTTATTGAAGAAATAAATAATGATGTAATAAAAACTCGAAGTTACTTTGCTAACAAATAAAGAAGGAATTATGTTTTTTTGTACCGAATGTGGAGCTGAAACCGGTAAATGGGCAGGTAAATGCCCCGCCTGCGGAGCCTGGAATACTTTAAAAGAAACAAGTAGAGTTATAGGTAAAACAAAGAATACCAGGCTGGAATTTGTACCTTCATCCAAGCCGGAACAGATCAAAGATATTAAGGTTAATAAAAGCATCAGGATGACGACAACAATAGGAGAACTGGATGGCACACTGGGCGGCGGCATAGTGCCTGGCATGGTTGTGCTTATCGGTGGAGAACCGGGAATTGGAAAATCTACACTCATGATGCAGGTTTCTGATAAAATCGCCGGATCAGAAAAAAAAGTTCTCTATGTTTCGGGTGAAGAAAGCCGGGAACAGATCAAGCTGCGCAGTGAAAGACTCAAATGCAAATCGGAAAATCTACTGCTCTTCTGTACAACAGAAGTTGAAGAGATAATCCAGGCAGTAGAAAATGTGGAACCGGATATTGTAATAGTCGATTCCATCCAATCAGTTTATCTCTCATCCATGGAAAATGCACCCGGAAGCATCACTCAACTACGGGAATGTACCAGCACTTTCACTCGCCTGGCTAAACAAAAGAATATTCCTTTTTTCCTGATCGGTCATGTAACCAAGGACGGAGCAGTAGCAGGGCCGAAGATCATTGAACACATGGTAGATACGGTTCTTTATTTTGAAGGGGAAATGAAGAATCAATTCAAGAT
>QMNP01000036.1 GCA_003647825.1 Candidatus Cloacimonadota bacterium | reverse complement strand
TTTAGGTGTAGCTGATGACACCAATGATGGTGTGATCAATTTTAATGGAAATGATGCTGTAAGGTTGGTCAAGAATGGCGTTGTTCTGGATATGTTTGGTTTGCTGGATGGAAGTGATTTTGCGGTTAATGTTACACTGGTTCGAGCTGATGATATTGCATCTCCAACCGATGTATGGATTGAGGATGAATGGCTTGATTATCCCCAAGATACTTTTACTTATCTTGGTTATCATATTTTCCAGAATGAAGATCCAACTATTATTGTTACCAGCCCTAATGGTGGTGAAGAATGGGAACAGGGTTCTAACCACACCATAACCTGGGAATCGATGAATTTTGATGACAACGTAAAAATAGAATTAGAGCAGGTTTATGATAGATCACGAGAAATCCTGGAAGCCAATACAGAGAATGATGGTGAATGGGAATGGGATATTCCTGTAGATCAATTGTTAAGCGAATGGTATGTTATTATTATATCCGATGCAGTTGATGGAGATCCCATGGATGAAAGTGATAACACATTTTCCATTATAGAGCCCATTCCGGTAACGCCTTATACAATTTATGAAATCCAGAATTCGCAGGGTGGTCCCTCAACTCATGAAGGAGAATTGGTGATCACTTCTGGCGTTGTAACAGCCAAATTTGCAAATTACTTCTTCATTCAAGATGGACCTGGTGCGTGGAATGGTATTGCTGTTTATCCACTGCAGGAAGTAGAGGTTGGAAACGAGATCGAGATTTCGGGTGAAGTTGTGGAGTATGAAGAAAAAACCGAAATATCTAATATTATCAATCTTACTATTATCAATCCTATGGCTGATCTCCCTGAAACAGAAACAATTACAACTGCTGATCTGGCTTTTATGGAGGAATATGAAAGTGTGCTGGTGCAGGTAGAAGAAGTTACTGTTACGGCAGAGCCGGATACTTACGGAAATTGGGAAGTTGATGATGGCAGCGGTGCGTGTGTGGTTGCTCCTCTGGGAGATTATACTTATGTTCCCGTTCTGGACGATTTCATTTTTTCCATGACCGGTGTGGTTGATTTTACTTTCGGCAGTTTCAAAATGTGTCCTCGAAATGATGATGATATAAATCTGGTAGGGTTGATCGTAGAACCGCTGGAATTGAATTTCCTCACTATTGAAAACTGTATAAATGGTTTGGAGTTTACAATTGCTAATCTTTCCAATGAAGATATCGATATTTCTGATATTACTGAATCTGGTTTTTTCCCCAGTAATAATTCTTGGGAAATAGAAGATTTTAATCTGCAGTTTCCATATACTTTGGAAGCAGGAAATTCAATTTCATTAATCGTGATCGTGGATTTACCGGTTGTAAATATGAATCGTGAGATTGTAACAGATGAGATCTACATTGAATCTGATGTTGGATCGAAAATTGTAACTTTGAACTTTGATACGAGCCTGAATACAGATGCCGGAGATGATCTTGTGATCTCTACACCAGAATTGATCGGTAATTATCCCAATCCCTTTAATCCAATTACCAAGATCAGTTTCAACCTTCCGTTAGATGCTGATGTTACAATAACAGTTTACAATATGAAAGGCCAGAAAGTTAAAACACTTTTAAATGAAATGAAAACAGCCGGCCGGCATCAGATCGAATGGAATGGAACAAATGATGAAAATAAATCAGTTTCCAGCGGATTGTATTTCTATGAAATGAAAATTGATCAGATGGATTTTATCAACGTTAAGAAGATGATAATGCTGAAATAATAGTTTCGAGAAAATTCGTATTTAAAGCCCCGCTGTTAAATTAGCGGGGCTTTTTTAGATTTAGAAAAAATTTGACATGAATGGAGCGATGTCAATAATTCATCAATTATATTTATGTAGAAAATAAATTATCTCAGTGGTAAGTAGCAAGAACTAAATTTAACGCATGAAGGAGTTCAGCATGAAAGTGATATTGACCATCTCTCTTTTTTGTTTATTCTTTTTTTTATCCGCAGAAGTCATAGTAATTCCAGATGATCAACCAACTATCCAGCAAGGAATAGATATAGCAATAGACGGTGATGTGATTTTACTTAATCCTGGAATTTATTATGAAAATGTAGATTTCCTGGAAAAGGACATTACGCTAACAAGTCTCTATTATACAACTCAAGATACATCTTATATATCTCAAACAATTATAGATGGTTCAAACACCAATAGTGTAATAAAAATAGAGAATTGCGACAATGCGTTTGTTTCGGGACTATCAATACAAAATGGTCATGCATTTGGTGCAGAAGTTGATGGAAAGGGTGGAGGTATATCATGCTTTCAATCAATCGCAGAATTTGAACATCTTAAAATATTGAACAACATTGCAGAAATTGATGGTGGTGGAATTTACTCTGGATATTCTGAAATTAAAATTTTTAAATGTAGCTTAATAAATAATACTGCCTATGATGATGGTGGAGGATTATGTATTGTTGAGTATTCAATTGTGAATGTTGTTGAATCGGAAATTCGGGGAAGTTTATGTTATGATGATGGTGGCGGCTACACGGCTTCAGGATATTCTTTAACTATTTTCGAAGATTGTATTTTTAACGATAATACTGCAAATGATAATGGTGGTGGTTTATACCTTACTTTATCTAATGTAGAGTTATATCGCTGCCTTGTAATCAATAATACTTCATTTGATGGCGCTGGTGGAATTGATGTATGGGTGGCAGATGCCATAATAGATAAATGCAATTTTTTCTTTAATAGTTCACATCAGTGGTCAGGGGGATTAAGCTCCTTTAGTGGAAGTACAATAGATATAAATAATTCAGTGGTAGCAATGAATACCGGTTATGGTATCCAGGGGAACAGCAATGTTACTTATTGTGATTTCTGGTTAAATTCAGAAGGTAATTTTGATCAATGCAACCCGGCAATTGGAAACATAATAACAACTAACAATAATGGAGATCCTAGTGATATATATATGAATCTTGTTATGGATCCTCTTTGTATTGCTCCATCATCTGGCAACTTTAACTTACATGATGATTCTCCCTGTATTGATGCCGGTAATCCGGAATCTCCTTTCGATCCTGATGGCACAATTACAGATATTGGGGTACAATCCATAGATCAGATAGGATTGGTATTCGCAGATTTTTCTGGATCTCCGACTTCTGGACTTGCACCTTTAACAGTCCAATTTACTGATCTTTCCACTACCAATTCCTCACCAATTACGTTATGGGAATGGGATTTCGAAAATGATGGAGTAATCGATTCATATGAACAGAATCCTTTCAATACATACCAAATTCCAGGAAATTATACTGTAAAACTAACTGTTGGTAGCTCTACCGATATAAGCACCGAGATCAAAGATTCTTATATTAACGTAGAAAATCCGGTATCTGCAAATTTCGAAGCTAATCCACAATTTGGTTATATACCATTAGATGTTCAATTTACTGATCTATCTATTGGTAATATTACTACCTGGGAATGGGATTTCAATGGTGATGGGATAATAGATTCAAATGAGCAGAATCCAAATTATACTTACACAGAATCTGATTCATTCAATGTAACACTAACAGTAACTAACGGTGAATATTACGATACTTTAATAAAGCCAAACTATATTTCTACTCGTCAACATGTTAATTGTAACTTTAATGCTGTTCCTACCAGTGGCTAGTACCACTTCAGGTTCAATTCAATGATCTCTCAGATGGTTCAATAACAAATTGGCAGTGGGACTTCAACAACGATGGAGTAATCGATAGCAATGATCCCAATCCTAGTTGTACTTATTATAATACGGGATCTTACGCAGTAAAATTAATTGTAACTGATGGAATAGAAGAAGATAATGAATTAAAATTAGATTATATTTCTGTAACATTAACTGGAACAAATGACCTTCCAATACCCACAAGAACTGAATTGTATCAAAATTTTCCAAATCCATTCAATCCAATTACATACATCTATTTTAATATCAGGAATAATGAATCAGGTGAACTCAGTATTTTTAATGTTAGGGGTCAGATCTTATTTAAAAAATATTATACCAGCGGAACATATTGCTTCCAATGGGAGGCTATAGATCGTAGTTCAGGTGTTTATTTTTATAAACTGAAAACCGAAAGTTATGAGAATATGAGAAAGATGATCTTAATAAAATAGGCTTGTTTTCTATTAACCTCTTCTCTTTAGAACTATTCGTTTAATAGTACTTAACTCAATATCTTCATAAAATTTTAGAAAATATAAGATAAAAGGAAAACTAATTAACAATAACATTTTTATTGAAATCTGCATTATTATTGTTTTATAAGGAATAAATGCTGTTATTGCGAATAGTACAGCAGCGACAAAAACCATCTTAAAGACCTTCCCTATTTCATATGGAATGGGATAATATTTTTGTGCATAAATGTAGATTAACACAAGAAGTAAAACCTGTGACGTGAGAGTAGCATAGGCTGCTCCGACAGCTTGCCAAATAGGTACAAATAAGATATTTGCGACTATATTGAAAGCAGCAGCGATCATCATAACAACAGAAATTGTTTTAGTTCGTTTAACAATATTTATACCCAATGCAACTGTATCTTTCATCATGCCGACAAAAATTACCATTCCGATGATCGGGACTAAAGAAGCTGCTGCCATATATTCAGAGTTGGCTCCCGTAAACAGAGCGATAATTTCTTTGCTGAATAATGATATGATCATAACGCAGGTAATGATAATGAATGAAAAATAAGTTAATACTTTGGAATAGAATCTTTTGCTGTCAGGTTGATCGATCATCTTGTATAAGATTGGTGTTAACGACATTCGAATTGGTGTAACTACAAATACCATTATCACATAAGCCAGTTTTGCTGCCAGATTATAGATTGCGACTTCATTCAGGTTTGCCATAAAGTTGAGTGCATATCTATCGGTTAAGGTTAAGATAATTCCGGATATTGAAGAGAGAATTAATGGCAAACTATAACTGAGCATTTCACGTAAAATACTCCACTGAAAACGCAGGGTTATATGATTGATAATGAAACGTGATATCAGTAAGAAATAGACGATTAAACCTAATAATTGTGCTTCATAAATTCCTGTGATCCCTCTGCTTTTGAAAGCAATTAAATATATTGTTATCAGTAGAGTTACTAACAAACGAATTACATTTGTTGTAGAGAATAAAACTGATTTTTCTTCCAGGCGCATTACAGAAAAGAAAACCTGAGCGAGAACTTCCAGAAGTGAAACAAGCAGTACAAGTTTAAAGATGTAAGAGTAATCACCAACCGCTAATATCAATTGAGAAAACCAGCGAGATATTGGCATGAATCCCAAAAAAATAAAAACCGAAGCAAGCAGCAGGAAAATAGTTACTGAAAAGACTATCTCTTTTTGCTGAGATTTGTATTTCTCGTCCCAATACCAGCGATTTAGAGCCATGTGGAGGCCAAATCCAAAAATGGCAATCAGAGCTTGACTTGAAACTTCCATGATGCCCAGAATACCGTAATCTGCAAGTGTGAGCTTTTTTACATATAAAGGCAGCAACAAAAAAGCTATTGCTTTACGTGATATATTGCCAATTGCGTAGATCAAAGAATTTTGGAAGGCTCTGGTTAGTTTATTCAGCATTTTACCGGATCAACTTACTAACTTCAGAAATATATTTCTGGTGTTTGATGTATATGGGTATTTGAATCAATTTGCATTTCAGTTTATTAATTACTTTTTTATTTAACTTTTCCATTTTATCAAAAACATTAGACAACTTCAGTATCGGTTCAGTATTATTAATTCGGCAATTTACTTCATGCCACAGAATGTGGTTGTTAAAAGCAAAATATTCCTGCTGAATGATCTTAGTTGAAATCTCTGCTGCTTTGACAGCTTCAATATCTTTGATAGAGATATTTTCAGTATTTACGCGGGAAAGCAGGTAATAAGCTGTTAACAGCACAGGTTCACTTTGATAACCCCCAAAAGCTTCAACAGGTGAGATTTTCCTGCGAACTTTATCAGCTCCTAAAAGTGAATATTTCATTTTCCAAATAATTCTATCTGCCATTTCTCGATCTTTAAATATCAAGTTACTAAGTTTTTTATTTCCTACAAGATTATAACCGTAAATTTTGGGGAAGGCCAGGTTTGGCCAAGCCTTTCCAGTTGCATCAATAACGGCAATATCATCATTCACAAATTTGAAACCATGATTCATGCAAAGCTCAATACAAAGAGATGTTTTCCCGCAGCCTCCTGTACCTCCCACCATTATAGTGCTATCATTTTTTGTAAAAGTAGAGGAATGGATAAGTGTTAGATCATCAAAGAAATAAGTAGCTGGAATAAGAGCCATTTCATGGATCACACTGCTGATCCTACCTTCGATATTCTCATATTCTATATTGTTGACTTTCTTCAGATATTTCAGCAATTTATTAGCAGTTGTTTTCAGTTTGATGTTTATGATTAACTGGTCATCAATCTGCTGATAAGCAATATCGTATTTAAGGAATTTGGCAATGAATCCGTTCTCTATTTCCTGATGAACCGATGGATTTTGAGAGATAATTCTAAGTTTTTTGAATTCCTGACAGATTGTGATTTTAATATTGGTTTTCTTAGATTCATCTGCTTTTGAATAGAGAGAGAATCCTTTTTCGAGATCTATTTTTATTAGTTCATCTGCGGGGTGATCGATTGTAATTTCTACAATTTTACCAAAAATTAGATATTTCATATTTCTTCTACTAATGCAATAAGTTCATTTTCTCTTCTTTTAAGAGAAAAATTATCGATTATATGTTGTCTTGCTGCTTTACGTTCAATGATAGTTGAATCCAAAGCTTTTTCTATTTTTTTAACAGCACTATCCACATCGAATGAATCAATTATGTACCCGCACTTTCCTATAGCTGTAGGAATTCCACCTTTATTAGAGCCAACCGGAATGCAACCGCATAACATGGCTTCACAAACAGAGTTTGGCAATCCTTCCCTTAAAGAGAACTGAACATATACGGATGCTTTCTGATAATATTCTATTAATTTATCCTGAGATATTTTATCAATAATTGTAAGATTTGGGAGTTCATGCTTTGGAGTAAATTGATCATTTAGTCCAACCATTATAAATTTAGTTCCCGGCATTGCTTTTACAACAGATAAGAAAAAATCAATGTTCTTTATGAAATATGACTTTTCATTATCAGCAATTCCAACTGTTAATACATAACTTTGTTTATCATATTTCGGAATAAATTTATCATAATTATAGCCCGTATAAAGGAGTTTAGTTTTAGCTTGCGGCACTCGTTCTAAAGCTTCTGTTAATATATTGTCGCAAACAGGCAGATTTATGAAAGCATTCCTGATTGAATAACTGGCACAATAAAGTCGAACTGGATTATTGAATGACCCGTAGTTTATTTTTTTTACATAGGTTACATCATATCCACCCAAAACTAAAAATGACTTCTTTCCAAATAACTTGGCAAAAAATATTGGTAATAGTGTGTGATAATCTGCAAACCAGCAGTAAACCAGGTCGAATGATTTTAGATTGCTTACAAGAAAGAAGAACTGTTTTATGTATTCGATCAGCATGAGCACTAAATTTTTAGATGCTTTGAATTGGTATTTTTTAACAATATTTTTTTTACTTAAAATTTCATGATCTACCTTAACGAAACTGGCAAAATTGATATAGACCAACAGGATCCTTTTTTTATCCACTTAAACCTCTGCTTTAATAACGAAATAAATACCTACAAGTAAAAAAATCAGATTGGGAAACCAGGCTGCCATCATTGGAGATAAAACACCATTATACCCCAGACTCTGGCAAATCCGTAATGTTGATAAAAATAAGAAACAGACCAGTAATCCCAAACCAAAGATCATTCCTCGAGCTCTACTGCGCGATGAAGTGGAAACCAATGGGACACTGAATAGAAGGATAATCAAATTCGCAAAAGGAAAAGACACTTTCAGATTTAATTCCACCATCTCTTTATTGTAATTTTCACCAACTTTCTTAAGTCTATTAATATAATTTCTAAGTTCAAAAAAGTTCATGGACATCGGTTTCTTGGCACTTTTTATAAAATCAATGGGAGAAACATCCACTTCAGGGATCACTGTTGAATCATAATGTTCCATACTGACTAACATTCCTTTTTCGAAATACCTAATATCGCAACCCTGGAAACTCCAATTATCATTTTCCCAAACTGCATCAGAAGCAGTAACCTTTCTTTTCAATTCACCTGTTCCTGGATCATAAGTAGTTATATCTATTATTTTTAAGAGATTCCGATATCCATCAAAAAAGCCAATATAATATAAGTTATTGTCTTTACCCACATAATGAATATGAGATCGCATCTTCTTATCTTCGACTTTCATTTTTTTGATCTTTTCGGTATAAATCCGATTTCGCATTTCTTCTGCTTTTGGCAACACGAACTCACCCAACAAAAGCACTAATATACTAAATCCAATTCCAAACCAGATAAGAGGAGTGACCATACGTAAAATACTAATTCCAGCTCCACGAATCGCTATTGATTCACTATATTTTGATAAGTTATTCATCAGGAAGAGACCTGAAAGCAGCACCATTACAGGTGTTGTAAGAATAATAAGATACGGGATTCGTAATAAGAAATATACGACCATATCATTCATCTCTGCACCTTTTCGGAGCAACCTTGGTAAACGATCCGATACATCCACAACCAGGAAAAGCACTGAAAATGCAAAAACAATGATCAAAAGAATTGATATGTATTCACGAAGTATATATTTATCGAGTATTCTCATTTCAATCTCATAAATTTTAATATTTTATCTTTTACTATGTTTAAATCTAACACTTTCAATTCCCTTACAGAAATTATTACGAGATAAATTCCCACCACACCAAACACAATATTAGATATCCACATCGCTAAGAAGGGTGATACAATACCTTTATCAGCAAGCTCTTCTCCAAGAGTTAAAGCCCCATAATAGATCAAGAAGACAAACGAGCTAACTGAAAATGCCATTCCGACTCCGCTTGTTCGAGTCATCATCCCTACTGGAGCTCCTACCAATACAAAGATAAGGCAGGCAAAAGCAATTGCATATTTCTTATGGATTTCAACTTGATATTTGCGAATATCACCCTGCAAAGTTTTTAATTTATCCTTTTTCATACTGAGTTTATTATAATTCTTTTTCAAATCTCGGAAGGCTGTCCTGGAGGTTAATGAATCAGGTCTATCTCTTTCTATCGCTGCATTTATATCGATAATTTCTTCAACTACAACTTCGATCTGCTTCTCCTTGCGGTCTATTACATCTTGCATCGCCCTGGAGCTTAATTCTCTATCACCACGATAATCAGAACCTTTCTCATTCATTTTATAGCCAAGGTCAGGAAGATTCAATGTGAATCTTTTGAATTTACTTATCTGATATTTAGCGGGATTCTGGCTGTCGCGTTCATGAAGCTGACCTTTATAAAGGATAGCAGTTAAACTGTTTCCTCCATTTGCCAGGTATATCTCTCCCCGTTCAGCAGTTATTGTCTGAGGAAATTTAGTATTTTCTCTGTTGTAGATAACGATATCATAAAGTTGGTCGTCCCTTCTTTCTTTTGCATAGATAGTATAGTTCTTCATTGTATTAAAAGTACCGGGAATAATCGCAGTTACCGGTCTTCGATAATTGGCTTTGATCATCATATTCTTCAGCATATGATTTGTGTCTGGAAGGATTTCGTTATTGAAGTAAACCATAAATATAGATATAAATAATGCTGCAATAACTGTAGGCCTTAGAAGAGTGTAAATATTTATTCCGCAAGACTTAAAAGCCACCAATTCATTATCTACTGCTAATCTGCCAAACGACATAATGGAAGCTAGCAGGATTGCCATTGGAACAGTAAGAGCCAGCATAAAGGGTAGGCTAAGACTGAATATTGAAACAATTGTTACAAAATCGAGATGCTTATCGATGATCATATTCAAAAGATCAATAATTTTATCTAGAAGCATTACGAAAGTTGTCACCATTAAAGAAACGATAAATGGTTTGAAGTTCTCTTTCAGTATATATCTTTCCAGGATCTTCATTT
>QMNP01000035.1 GCA_003647825.1 Candidatus Cloacimonadota bacterium | reverse complement strand
CATCTAATCCTCTGGCTCTGGCATGCTCCAGAGTTTCTTCTTTACCTGGAACGCGAATCACATCTCCGAATGTAGCAATTGTTACATTCTTCATTTGCAAGAGTTCATCAATTAAGGAAGAAGGCGTAACGCATACCGGGCAACCCGGACCTGAGATCAAAGAGATATTTGGCGGAAGCAGCTTTCGAATCCCCCAATGACCGATAGCCATCGTGTGTGATCCGCAAACTTCCATGATCTTGATCGGTTGATCCCAATTTTTTAGATCATCAACAATCTTCTTGATTATAACAGGATCGCGATATTTCTTACTATTCAGGATTTTCATTTTTGTCGAGTTCTTCTTCGAAAGAAGCCAGTTCTTCGAAAAGTTTTAATGTTTCGCTGGCATCTTCTTCAGATATTACGTTCAATGCAAATCCGGTATGGATAAGTACCCAGTCACCTTCTTCTGCTTCCGGAGTAAAGGTGAACATGATCTCTTTTTTAGATCCGCCCAGATTTACAAATCCTTTATCACCGTCTTTTTCTACAACTTGTGCAGGTATTGCTAAACACATTATTCATTTTCCTTTTTGTATTTCTTATTTGCTACCATCACTTGTCCTACAGCTATTGATCCATCATTAGGAGGGATTCTTTCCGGTAGAAATACTTCAAAATCATTTTTGGAAAGAATTTCATCCAATCCGCATAATATAATTTTATTCTGCATTACTCCACCAGATAAAACAATTTTATTCAATCCACTTTCGGCTCTTATCTTTATCAAAGCTTCCAGTGTAAAATCCAAAATTGTTTTGTGGAATCTCTTGGCAATTGTTTTATGAGGGATATTGCTTTTAATATCTGCTACAATTTCATTTAGCATTTGGAATATTTTTATTTTTCCATTTTCAATTTTGAAGGAATATGATTTTTCATTTAGAATAGATTCATAATTGCATAGAAATTCCAATGCCATCGCACTTTGAGCTTCAAAAGTAATAGCAGGATACAAATTCAGCATTGCTGCGACACAATCAAAAAGTCGACCCATACTGGATGTCTGGAATATATTGAAGTTATTCTCAAGTTGCTTAGTTATAATTTTTTGTTCTATTTCAGAAATTCCAGTTAGGAAATCAGGATTTATTCCAGCAGCTTTAAGATAGGCAAATGCGATTCGAATTGGATGTTTTATAGCAGCATCACCACTGGGGAGAGGCATATATTCAAGATGATATGCTCTTTCAAAATTATCGTAATCTGCAATTAAAATCTCTCCACCCCAGATATTTTTATCTGTACCAAAACCTGTACCATCGAAAGAAATTCCAATAACCTTTTCATTCAGTTGATGTTCGGCCATTATTGCAGCTACGTGAGCATGATGATGCTGAACTTTAACAATAGGAAGCTTGCTTTGTTCAGCAAACCTTGTTGTTGCAAAATCCGGTTGCAGATCGCAAGCTATTAACTCTGGCTCCAGTCGGAACCATTTCTTGTATTTCGTTAAAGTTTCTTTATAAAAATCCATTGTTTCTTTGCTGCCCGAATTCCCAAGGTAAGGTGATAAATATAAATCTTCATTCTTTGTAATGGCAAATGAAAGTTTCAATTCTGCGCCTGTTCCCATAGTAGGAATAATATTAAATGGTAATTTCATCTGGCTTGGTACAATACCACGTGATCGTCGTAATACAATATTCTTCTGATCAGCTGGTAAAATTATCGAATCATCAGATCTATTTAGAATTGGTCTATTGTGGGAAAGAAAGCAATCGCACAATCCGCTAAGAACTTTCTTATCGATAGCAATTGGTTCATCTCGCATATTTCCAGAGGTCATTATTACAAATGGCAGCTGCTCAGTAACTATTTGAAAATGATGCGGAGCATAAGGTAGAAACACACCGATATTAGGATTATTAGGAGCAACATTGCTGGCTAAAGGAGATTTAACTTTTTTGGGTAGAATTAAAATCGGTGCAGCAGCTGATTTTAATAGTTCGATCTGCTCATCTGAAACATTTACGATCTGTTTTATTGCATTTAAATGAACCATAACTGCAAAGGGTTTATCTGGACGATTTTTACGAGATCTAAGTTCATTTATAACTTTTGAATTCGTGGCATCACAAGCGATATGAAAACCGCCAATTCCTTTAATCCCGACGATTTTTCCACTCTTCAAATTATTATTACAATTATCAATAGGATCACCAGGAACTGGATTCATTTCATGATCAAAGAATGATAATTGCGGACCGCATACAGGACAGGCAATTGGCTGTGCATGAAATCTTCTGTTCAGTGGATCTTTGTATTCAGATTCACAATATTCACACATGGCGAAACTCTTCATGGAAGTAACAGGTCTATCGTAGGGGGTTTCTTGAATTATAGAATATCGTGGCCCGCAATTTGTGCAATTAATAAAAGCATATTGATAACGGGGATCACCTGGATCATTGAACTCGTTCATGCAATCATTACAAACTGCCAGATCTGGTGAAATTCGGGTGGAACCATCTGTTTTTGCACTTAATTTTATGTTGAATTCTGTATAACCTGCATCCGGAAATTGTTCAGATTTATAATAGTCAATTAGAGCGGCTGGAGGAGCTTCTAATTTTATGCGTTTTTCAAATCTTTCGATGGCTTGCAAGTTTCCTTCGATTTCGATTTTTACACCATTTGTATCGTTGAGTACAAAACCTTGCAGTTTTTCTTCAATTGCAAGTTTATATACAAAGGGTCGAAAACCAACTCCTTGAACGATTCCATTTATCCTGATCTTTTTCATTTTTCTATATCTTAATCTTCTTTGAGTGAACGTTTTTTTTCCTGTCATTTGGCGTCAAGCAATTGCATTCAAGAAATGAAAAAGGTAATAATTTAGATCTCTCTGATTTTGTGAAATATACAAAAATTTTGGTTCCATTACTATACATTCAAGCGAAGAAGATTCGTTCAATATCCAGCAAATCCATTGATATACTTGATTCACATAAGATTGAGTTACGTTCAGTAAGGAGGTCTGAATTTTACCTGATAAATATTTTCATAACATGTGAAAATATATTAGGTTAAATAAGATTGTTGGGGCAATTTGAGAATGCAAATTCAATATTATAATTTTTGCTTGACCTTTAACATGACTAAAAAGAACTTGCTCACTTAAATAGTAAAAAAAGTACGAGCAATAAGTGGATTCTGGTTGGTCAAAAACATGCTGAAACCATGAGAGATTAAAATTTATGAATAATAATTTTGTTTATAAAATGGCTATTAATGGGCAGGGAAAGGATTCTTTCAATACTTCTAATGATGTTATGAAGTATCGAAAGATTATTTATTCAGATAACTATGCCAGCACAATTGAAATCCACGACTTGCTAATTTGTTCTTTATCTACTACTGAAGTGATGAATATTAAACTTTCGTAGAAACAAAATGTGTAAGACAAAGTGTGATAAAATGCGCTGGTACAAGACAGATTTGCATGTACATACAGTTCTTTCTCCCTGCAGTGGTTTAGAGATGTCTCCACGATCTTTGATGGGAAAAGCAAAAACTGAAGGTATTGAGATCATTGCTGTCACAGATCACAATTCCATGGCAAATTGTCTTGTATATGAGAAAGCTGCACAGGAATTTGATATTGCATTTATTTATGGTGTAGAAGTCCAGTCAGCAGAGGAAATACATATTGTAGCTCTTTTCGATGATTGGAAGGAAGGATTGGAATTTAATCGAGAATTATTTGATTCTTTACTTCCTATCAAAAATGATCCAGCTTATCATGGAAATCAAGTTGTATTGGATGAGAAGGAGAATATTGTTCGCACCATAAAAAAATCTTTAATAAACTCATCCATCTGGACTTTAGAAACAGTAATGCATAAAGTAAGAGAATTTAATGGATTTGCATTTCCTGCTCATGTGGATGTAACACCATACAGCCTTCTTGGACAGTTGGGGTTTATACCACCAGATCTGAATATTACTGCTGTGGGAATTACAGCAGAATGCGATGAAAAAGCACTTTTAGAGAAATATCCGATTTTACATGATCTTGTCCTTATTAGGAATTCAGATGCACACAGCTTGCAGGATGTTGGTTCCGGCTATACAGAATTTTACTTGGAAGAGACAAATTTGAAGAGTATTGTAAATGCGATTAATAATAAAAATAATGTACGTATTAAATAAAATATAAAAGAAGCAGAAAAATATAAATAATCAGGAGGTTAATTGTGTCAGAAAAACAATTCCAGACACCAAACCGTTCACACGATGGTTGTGGTTGCGGATGTTCTTGCGACAATAGCAATATCGATGCTATATTAGCCAAGTACAACAACGATCGTGGACGTTTGATGGACATTCTCATCGAGCTTCAGGATAGCGAAGGTTGTGTTGGTGAAGAAGCAATAGCTAAAATCGCTGAAGTTTTCAACATGTCCAGAGTCGATGTGGTTCAAACACTTTCATTCTATCATTTTTTCTCTCAAAAATACAGAGGGAAATATACTGTTTATCTTAATGATAGTGCAGTTGCAGAAATGATGGGTAGAGATGAAATTGCTAAAGCCTTTGAAGAAGAAGTTGGTTGTAAGTTTGGCTCAGTTAATGAGGATGGAAATATCGGTCTTTTCAGTACTTCTTGTATTGGAATGAATGATCAGGAACCATCGGCTATTATCAATCAAAGAGTTTTCACAAAATTAACCAAAGA
Organism: Candidatus Cloacimonadota bacterium; assembly: GCA_003647825.1. Classification (GTDB taxonomy): domain Bacteria; phylum Cloacimonadota; class Cloacimonadia; order Cloacimonadales; family TCS61; genus B137-G9. The sequence goes on along the minus strand of QMNP01000035.1, from coordinate 5,486 downwards.
GAAAGTGGCAAAAATAGTAAAAGGGATGAAAAATGGTGACGATGTTGAAGATCTGATCGGAACAGATGTTCAATCTAATATTCTCCTACAAGGCCCGATCCTTACTAAAGACACTGAACTTGGTGATGCCATAAGAAAAGCGATTTCCATGAGTCCCGAAGAAGTAATAGAAGAAGTCAAACAATCCAATCTTCGCGGTCGTGGTGGAGCTGGTTTCCCTACAGCTCTTAAATGGCGATTCTGCCGAAATGCAGATGGCGAAAAACATTATGTATTCTGTAATGCAGACGAAGGTGAACCCGGTACATTTAAAGATCGTGTAATCCTTACGGAACGTCCTCAACTGCTTTTTGCAGGAATGACGATTGCTGGTTATGCCATCGGTTCTGATGAGGGTATTCTTTATCTTCGTTACGAATATAAGTTCATGGAAGCACAACTGAAAGAAGTTCTGCAGCAGTTAAGAGATAAAAATCTGTTAGGTAAGAATATCACTGGTAAAGAAGGATTTGATTTTGATATCAGAATTCAATTTGGTGGTGGTGCTTATGTCTGCGGTGAAGAATCTGCCTTGCTGGAATCTGCTGAAGGAAAACGTGGTGAACCTAGAGACAGACCACCATTTCCAGTTGTAAAAGGATATATGCAGCAGCCCACAGCTGTGAACAATGTGGAAACATTCTGCTCAGTTGCCAAGATCATGCATAAAGGTGCCAAATGGTATCGTTCACTTGGAACTCTCGATTCTACCGGTTCCAAACTTGTCAGTGTTTCAGGAGATTGTCAAAGGCCGGGTATTTACGAAATTGAATGGGGGTTCACTGTTCAGGATGTTCTGAATTTGGTTGGAGCCAAAGATGTGCAGGCTGTTCAAGTTGGCGGACCTTCTGGTAAATGTATTGCACCCAATGAATTCAATAGAAAATTGGCTTATGAAGATCTGGCCACAGGTGGCTCAATAATAGTTATAAATAACGATCGTGATCTTTTGAATGATATCGTTTTGAATTTTCTTGATTTCTTCATCGAAGAATCCTGCGGTTCATGCGTTCCCTGTCGTGCTATGACCGTTCAATACAAAAGAAAAATTGAAAAAATTCTGGCAGGAAAAGGTGTGAAGAAAGACATTGATCAAATGCTGAGCTGGGAAAAAGTGATGCATATGAATCGTTGCGGACTGGGTCAATCAGCCTGCAATCCTGTCATTTCTACGATCCAGAATTTCAGAGAACTATACAATTCTAAACTACAAAAAGAAGAATACGTCAGCCAGTTCGATCTGGCAGCAGCCATAAAAGAAAGCTGTGAAACTGCAGGAAGAATTCCGAACCTCGGAGGCAATCATGAGTAAAGTGTTAATTACTATAGATGGAAAAGGTTTCTTGGCAGATTCAGAAAAAACTGTTCTCGAAGTAGCAAGAGAGAATCATATCTACATTCCAACTTTATGCAACCTGGAAGGTATCAAGCCGCAGGGTTCCTGCCGGATCTGTACTTGTATGATAGATGGTAGAATGATGACTGCCTGTACCACTCCAGTGAATAACGGAATGGTAGTTGTAACCAAAACTGACGAATTGGATAAGCTGCGTTCCAAGATCGTAGAACTGCTTTTCGCTGAAGGTAATCATTTTTGCCCGGCTTGCGAAAGAAGTGGCAATTGCGAACTTCAAGCTTTGGCTTATCTCTACAAAATAATGGTTCCTGAATTTGATTATATCTTCCCAAATCGTGATGTAGATGCAACCCATCCAAAACTTATTTTAGATCACAATCGCTGCATTTTATGTAAACGCTGTATCCGCAGAAAGAAAGAAGCGGAAAATCCAACCTGGTTCGTTTTCGAAAATCGTGGGAACCATGTGAAGATTAATTTCGATCATGAACTGACAGCTGATATGGATGATGAAATGGCTCAGAAGGCAATGGATACATGTCCTGTTGGTGCCATTATCCGCAAGGAAAAAGGCTATGACGTTCCCATAGGACGCAGAAAATATGATCTTCATCCGATTGGTAGCGATATTGAAGGAAAGGAGTAATATCATGAGTAAACCAATAGTAGCAACAACTTCTCTGGCTGGATGTTTTGGTTGTCACATGTCTTTACTGGACATCGACGAACGAATCCTGGATTTGTTTGATTTAGTAGAATTCAACAAATCTCCCATTGATGATATTAAAACCTTCACCAAAGAATGCGATATCGGAATCATCGAAGGTGGATGTTGTAACAGCGAGAATGTTCATGTTCTGCAGGAATTCAGAAAGCATTGTAAAACTTTGGTAGTTATTGGTGAATGCGCAATTATGGGAGGACTTCCTGCTATGCGTAATAACGTAGCTCCAATTTCGGAATGTCTGGAAGAAGCATATCTCAATTGTGTTTCAGTTCAAGCTAATGAAGAAAAAATAATTCCCAATGATGATGAACTTCCCATGATATTGGATAAAGTATATCCGTGTCATGAAGTTGTAAAAATCGACTATTTTATTCCCGGCTGCGCTCCGCGTGCAGATCTTATCTGGAATGCTCTTGTAGCTCTGGTTACCGGTAATGAAATGGAATTACCGTACGAAGTTCTTAAGTACGATTAATGAGGTGAAATAATGGCAAAAAAAGTAACTATAGAACCAGTAACAAGAGTTGAAGGTCATGGAAAAGTGACAATCCATCTTGATGATAATAATCAAGTGGCACAAAGTCGGCTTCATATTGTAGAATTCAGAGGTTTTGAACGTTTTGTCCAAGGCAGACCATATTGGGAAGCTCCCGTACTCGTTCAGCGTCTTTGCGGAATATGTCCTGTGAGTCATCACCTGGCAGCAGCTAAAGCTCTGGATGTGATTGTAGGTGCAGGAACCGGAGATGGACTTACACCTACAGGTGAAAAAATGCGTCGTCTGATGCATTATGGACAAATCTTCCAGTCTCATGTATTGCATTTCTTCCACCTTGCTTCACCAGATCTGTTGTTTGGAATTGATGGAGATCCAGCGCTCAGAAATGTGATAGGCATTGCTTTGGAACACAAAGAATTGGCAGTACAGGCAGTAATGATGAGAAAGTTCGGACAAGAGATCATCAAAGCAACTGCCGGTAAAAAAGTTCATGGAACCGGTGCAATTCCCGGTGGAATTAATAAACATCTTACTCAGGAAGAAAAAGAACAATTCTTAAACGGACCAGATCCATTGAACGTAGATAAAATGATCGAATGGTCTTTGGGTGCCTTGGAATTCTTTAAAGGATACCATGCTGCTAATAAAGACCTGATCGATAAATTTGCAGCTTTTCCATCCAGTCATGTAAGTTTAGTTAGGAAAGATGGCGCGCTTGATCTTTATCACGGTGTTCTTCGCGGTATCGATAATGATGGAAAGAAAATTCTGAATGATGTTGATTATCAGGATTACCTGGAATATATTGATGAAGAAGTGAAGAGTTGGAGTTATATGAAATTCCCATATCTTCGTTCAATTGGTAAAAAAGATGGTTGGTATCGTGTGGGTCCTTTGGCTCGTATGAATACTGTTGACTTCATTCCAACTCCGCTGGCACAAAAAGAATTTGAGATATTCCAGGCTTATACAGGTGGAAAACCAAACGGAATGAGTATGCACATGCACTGGGCTCGTCTCATCGAAATTCTGCACAGTGCCGAAATGATGAAAGAGCTGATCAACGATCCTGATCTTTACAGCGGTGATCTGACAGTGAAGGGAACCAAGCAGAAAGAAGGTGTTGGTCTTCTCGAAGCTCCTCGCGGAACACTGTTCCATCACTATCGCATTAATGATGATGACCAGATCGAAATGGCTAACCTGATCGTGAGTACAACGAATAATAATACTCCGATGAATACGGCTGTAAACCTGGCTGCCAAGCAATTCATGAATGGACAAACTGAAATTACAGAGCCCATGATGAATGCAGTGGAAGTTGCAATTCGTGCTTACGATCCATGCCTTAGCTGTGCTACGCATGCCTTGGGTAAAATGCCTATGGATTTCAAAATTGTAGATAAAAACGGAAAGGTAATAAACCAAAAATTTAAGAATGGTGAATAGAGTGTCATTGCGAGTTATCTTACATGCGGTAGCTTTCGAAGCAATCTTCTGCTTAATGAAGAGTAGAGATTGCTGCGCAAGAATTTCTTTAGAAGAGTTTTCGCAAAGGCTGAATAGTTAAATTTATGAAGAATAATAAGAAAATATTATACATCTCGTTCCCAAAGTCCTCTTTGGGAATGGCAAAAGATGCGAAACTCCGGTTTCGTTGAATCATTGATTACCAATCAGGGGATTGGTAACCAGAATTTGACTGTAAATAATAAGTGAAAATAAATGAAGAATAATAAGAAAATATTATTCTACGGATATGGAAATCCCGGGAGGCAGGATGATGCTCTCGGGATTTCTTTTGTAGATGAAATGGAAAGATGGGTAAGAGCCCAGAACATAGAAAATATCGATTTTGATACAAATTATCAACTCAATATTGAAGATGCGGAAGAGATCTCAGGTTATGACCTGGTGATATTTGCCGATGCTTCTATGGAACCGATTAAAGGTTTCGAATTCAGTAAAGTTGAGCGCAGCGATGCCCAGGTAGAATTTACCATGCATGCAGTTTCTGTAAGTTTCGTGGTAGATTTGTGTTATAAAATGTATAATAAAGCACCTGACGCATATTTAGTTCATCTGAAAGGTTACGAATGGGAACTGGATTTTGATAAGGGGCTATCGGAGCAAGCTGTAGAAAATCTGCAGGGTGCACTTGATTTTATAAAAGAGAAATTATTGGGGATTGTTAAGAATTCCTCTACTATTATCCTTTGAATAAAGTGAGCAAAAGGAGAAATTAAAAGAGTTTTTTCGTGGCAGATCTATGGTCTGCTTTATTTTCTCTTTCTCTTAAACACTCTCGTTACAATCCACACTGTGATCATCATAAGGATAGCTTTAACAGGAATCACCGGAATGAAGCGAGTGCTATCTTCTGTGATTTCAAAAACTCCCAGGGGGCTGTTAGATAATTTTCCACCTATTCCCTTGCCACCTGGACGGTTTTCTGTTGGATTTTTATCCTCTGCTTCTTCGCCGGCTATACCTTTCACTTTGGAAAGATCCGGTCCCTTACCTTCACCAATTCCGATTGCATATTTAATGGTACTTACAGGTATTATCGCTTTGCCTTCTGCTTCGATGAGGTTGCCGAAAACAAATTTTACATCTGCATAATTACAAATGGTGTTATGAGCCTCGTTAAAAAATTGCTTTATATCCATAGAATCCTCCTAATATTAATTATGTGATAGCTTCTGCATAATATAAACTTTGTCTTTGCGAAGCATCTGTCGGAGAGTTTCTGCTGAAGCAATCCATATTGCTAGTTGATTACTATTTATAGAGATTGCTTCGTAAGCAACAGCGAGAAGCAAACTCGCAAAGACACACTTTTATTCTTTACTTACAAAAACACT
>QMNP01000034.1 GCA_003647825.1 Candidatus Cloacimonadota bacterium | reverse complement strand
TCATCAAAATTCGTAACACGATCATCTGGAGATTGATTACGCATTGCAACTCGATCTTCATGTGGCACATAAGTCTGGTATTCTCGGGCAGGAAGTGGTTCAAATTCTTTACGACCTTCTTTAAGATCTTCTCCCAGCAAATAACGTTCAATGGAAATTGCTGCTTCAGCAGCCTGACCAACCGCTTCTACAACAGAAGCAGGCCCCAGCACAACGTCACCGCCAGAGAAAACATCTTTTATATTTGTTTGAAAAGTGGTTGTATCAGCAATTATCGTATTCCAAGTTGTAGTCTTAACACCAGTTCCCTGAATTAGAGTAAGATCTGAACTTTGTGATACAGCAACCAGCATGTTATCAAAATCTTCAATGAATTGTTCACCTGTAGGCTTTGGTCTGCGGCGGCCGCTATCATCTTTTTCTCCCAACTCCATCACAGAAAATTTGATTGATTTCAGTTTTCCATCTTCCCCGATATTTTCCATTGGATTGGTGAGAAATTTAAACTGAACGCCTTCTTCGGCAGCAGCTTTGATCTCGTGTCTTTCAGCCGGCATCTCACGTCGTGTTCTGCGATAGATTAAGGTCACATCAGAACCTAATCTCCTGGCAGTTCTGGCACAATCAATGGCCGTATTTCCACCACCGATCACCGCAACTTTTTTACCTAATTTTACATCTTCACCATAATTAACTTTCTTCAGAAAATCTATCCCGCCAAAAACACCATCCAGATCTTCGCCGGGAATGCGCATCGTACGACTTAATTGTGCACCAATTCCCACATAAAATGCTTTGAATCCATCCAATCTTAATTTCTCTATATCTTCACTGGAATTGATAGAATAATTAGTTTTAAGTTCAATTCCCTCTTTTAATATCTGTTCAATTTCCCAATCGAGCTCTACTCTGGAAAGACGATATGGAGGAATGCAGGAACGCATCATTCCGCCCGGTTTGGAATCTTTTTCAAAGATAGTTACTTGATATCCTTTTTGAGCCAGGTAATAAGCACAGGTAAGCCCGGCAGGGCCAGCTCCGATAACTGCAATTTTTCCTTTATCTTTTTTAACAGGAGTTTCGGTTTTCTCAAAATCTTCATGGTGAGAGTGTACATAATCTGCAATGAATCGTTTTATTGATGCTAAAGCTAATGGATCGTCATATTCACCACGACGGCATTCATTTTCACAGGGATGGAAACAGACCCTTCCACAAACCGATGGAAAGGGATTTTTCATGCGGATAAGATCATACGCTTCTTTATATTTTCCCTGTGCCACAAGTGCTACATAACCCTGCACATGAATACCTGACGGACAGCCTATCTGACAGGGAGCAGTCGCTTTTTTATCGATTACAAAAGCATTGGGCGAAGCCTGGGCATATGGTTTATATATCGCAGTTTTTTCAACCAATTTTTCGTCAAAGATCGACACAGTTTGAATCGGACATACTGTTGCGCACTCACCGCAGCCCGTACATTTATCAAGGTCAACAAAGCGGGCTCTTCTATAAACTTTTGCCTTGAAATTTCCTGCTTCTCCATCTAAAGAAACCAGTTCTGAATCTGTTATCAAATCGATATTCAGGTGTCTTCCACATTCTACAAGTTTTGGTGAAATTACGCACATGGCACAGTCATTTGTAGGAAATGTTTTATCCAGTTGCGCCATCGTTCCGCCAATTGCCGGAGAATCTTCCAATAAATATACTTTATAACCGGAATCAGCTAAATCGAGTGAGGATTGAATTCCTGCAATTCCGCCACCAATAACTAATACCGATCCAATTTTTTTATTTTCCATCTACAACAACTCCTAATTTTGAAAATCTAAGACCTTATCTCTCCACAGCAACATGAGGATGCTGTTCATATCGAATTCTCTTCTTAATGGCAAAATCTTCAATAATATTAATTAATTTATGATCTCTATCTTTTTTAGCAATTATCGAAGCTCCACTATTTTCCACATAACCTTTATACAGAGCTTCAGAATAAACCTGTTTACCTGCAGAATTTCTTACGATCACAGACGTGTAGCCGTCTTCAGAGCCAAGTCCTCCAGCTGAAATGTCAGCATAATCATTGGCAAAATCAGGGCAGGCCAGGCAAGCTTCACGGGCAATTTCTTCCACTTCTTCCAGTGGGATATGGATTTTTAATCCTGATTTCATATGCAGGATCAATTTATCTTTAATATTAACTTTTTCCACATCTTCAATTTTAATATTGTGTTTCTTGGCAAAGTTCTGCTTCACCAGATCTTCCAAAGTAAAGCACTGCATGCAAAATAATCCTATCGTGAATACAACCAGATGGGCAGGAACAATTTCTAAAGCCTGCATTTTTCTGATCGCCTTGATCTGGCAGGGAGTTCCGACCAGAGCGAGTTTTTTCATATTTTTTTCAGCAAATTCTTTAATTACTTTAATCACAGGAAAGCAGGATGTATAAGCATCACCCAATTTATCTAAATGTTCTGCTTCCGACCAGAAGGAACCGGCAGCTTTCAAAAGTTCTGCTCTATTTTTTGCTACCATGGGCATGCGTCCTCCGCAATCTGTTTTCTGCGATACTATTGCACCATCTACTATATGGTTTTCCAGCATATATAATAATAATGAAGTAACTACACCGCCATCAGTAGCTGCTTCTTTGATAACAGCATCTGTAGAACGAGCCGAAAAAATGTCCTGCCATTGTCCAATGGGATATTTCCAATTATATTTATCGTTAATTTCTTCTTCCAGTTCAACAGTTTTAGGACAGATCAAATAACAGATCCCGCCCTCCATACATTTATCTTTATCTAAATATTCAGGATAACCGTCTTTACCTATTTTAAGAGCTGAAATCCCGTTTGCGCTGCAAAAAGAAACACATCCCCCACAGCGGTTGCACAGATTTTTATCTATAACTTCCACTAAAAGATTTTCGAAACTGATCGTTCTATTTGTTAACATCAACCCTCCGAGAGGAATATCAGGAAGCCGATAAAGCTTCCTGATTCCTTTATATCTATTCTACAGCGTTATCTGCTACAGACTGCCACTCGTAATAGGCACCATCATAAACTTTAACGTTTGGATAACTTAAAATATCCTTAAGAGCCACAAAAACGATTCCTGCACGTACACTGGAAGCACAATAAAGAATAGTCTCTTTGTCGCTGGTTACACCTGCTGCTTTCATAACAGCTTCTATCTCATCTTTAGACTTGATCGTGCCGTCGTCATTTACAACAGCTTTGAATTCCAGATTAACAGCACCTGGAATATGGCCATATCGTTTAATATTTTTGTCGGTATCGGTTCCACCAAATTCATCAGCAGAGCGAACATCAAGAAGTACTACATTTGCATCACCTTTATGGGCTTTTACATAAGCCATATCTGCAAATAAGTCTGCTTGGGGATTTGGGATGAAAGTTACAGCAGCAAGTTCAGGAACTTTTGCTGTTTGTGCTCCTCGCACTTTTGCCCAACCTTTTAAGTGTCCATCCAGAATGTTTACATCAGTTGCTCCTAAATATTTTAAGATCCAGTACAATCTACCTGCCGCTTTATTACTGCCAGAATCATAGATCACAATCTTGCTATCAGCAGAAATACCCTTGTCTCCAAAGATCTTAGCAATTTCATCCGCACTTTTCAGCATGGAAGGCACACCTTCAGCTTTATAGAGACTTTTATGATCGATATGAATTGCACCTTTGATGTGCTTCTTGCTGTAATCGGAAGCTGATCTGGCAGAAACGATGATCACATCACCGCTTTTGGCTAAAGCTTTCAGTTCTTTGGCAGAAACTACCTGTGCAAACACAAGCTGTACTGCCAATAATATTATTAGAATTCCAATAATTTTTTTCATTTTTTTCTCCTATTTCAGGCTGGACTTGACTCGATAAACGAAGTTGTTGAGTCAAGAACAACCGACATTTAGAGCAATTTTTTAAACTCGCGCTTTTCGGCAATTGCCGGATTGCTACAAGTCAAGTCTTGCACATTGAACCTACCCCGATGAGAAACTTGGGGCAAGAATAACCTATAATTTAAACAACTCTCAACTCACACTTCCTGCGGTCGTGGCGAGTCAAGTCTTGATATCCTGTCCTATAATTTAAAATTTCACTTGCAGCTGCATCAGGATTTCGTCGTTGGAAACTTCATTACCTTCTTCAGCTTTGTAGAGATAATTGAGTTGTAAACGAGTCCAATCATTGAAGAAATAATTTGCGCCAAAGGTTATGATGTTTTGTGCATCGTCATTCAAATCTGTGTTTGGGTCATAATTTTCAAATTTTACTATTGGCTGTAACATCAGATCTTCAAACATATACATGGCTTGCGCCCAATAACCGCTTCGATTGATCGAACCTTCGTGGACCTCCACGGGATCATCACCTCAGCCGCCGCCAGTTGTATATGAACCAATATCTTCAGCAGAAATATACTCACCTTGAATTAAAATATTAGAATAGTCGATCTGAAATTCAGCAGCATATCTCTTTCTTTCATCTTCATCAGCACCTGGTACAATTGTAGGTGCAGTTCCATATTTATAACTTCCACCGACACTCAAATATTCGAACGGAGAGATAACTAATCTGCCGGAAAATGCTTTGTTCTGGTTGTTATCCCGTTGATTGAACTCTGCTGCATTTGTAAAAGAGAATGCATATTTAGCCAATTTATGATAGTGTCCGCTAAACAAGATACCTGTATCTCTTTGCGGAGAGACAAGTTCATTAACTACAATAGACCTCTGGATAGAATGTAAACCCTGACAGGGAGTGTTCAATTCTAAACTGAAAGGAGATTTGAATTGTCCCACCGATAGATTAATCCAGGGAGCTAATCTTGAATATGTAATAAATCCATCCAGTAAATACGGAGTATCACCTTTATAAGGGCTGAATTCAAACATTATATAATAGCTGAAATCATAAGGGATATTGCCAACTAAACCCATTCGAGCACGATTGAAAGTAAAGCTGTTTTCATCGTTATCTTCGTTGAATTGATATTCAAATTGAGATTGTAAATATCCTACAACATTCACACCTTCATCCGAAGAAGCCTCCATACAGCCTTGTGCAAATGTTAGAAATGGAATGCTTAATAAAACTGCTGTAAAAAGTAAAATTAATTTTCTCATTATTACTCCTAAAATCGGGAGCGGAATGAACCCGCTCCCTATCAAAATTAATTATTCACCTGTCTCGTAATCGTAATCCATAGATGCTGACCATTTATGCGCTTGAAGATCATCATAAATCATGCTGTTAGCACCAAATTTCAAGCTTTTAGCATCATAGCCAAGAAGTGTAAGATAGGCTGTAATCATGGAAGATGTTTGACCTGTCCAGCAGTAAGTTACTACAGTTTCGTTAGGATCTAGGTTTTCTAAAACAAGTGGATTGATCCTGTAAGCACCATCAATGTTACCGTATGTTTCTACGTCAGCTGCAGCCCAGTAATTATTAACAAAGTAATCAGTTGGTGCATCCAGTACATCAACAGAAGCTACACCCATAAAACCGCTAGTAATAAGAGCAATGCGTTCTGCCAGGATAGCAGAGCCATCTTCCAGGTCTGTTTCCCAATCCGGCAGATCAAATACTTGTGCTTCTGCTATTGCACCAGGTGCAGCAATCCAGTTAGGATGGTTAAGTGTAGCTGTAGCACCAGACCACTTATCAAAGTCACTATGCCAACCGCTCATTCCCCACTTAAGAACTTTGGCATCGCTATAACCAGAAAGGCGCAGAGCCATTACTGCATGACCAGCTGATTGGCCAGTGTAGCAAACAACTACAATTGGATTATCAGCAGCAGCAGCATCATCTACAATTGATCCTAATGATGAAAAAACAGCACCTGGTACGTGACCATCTTCATAATCAACAATGCCGTTTTCATCAGTATCACCTGTTCTAATATCCATTACATAATAATCATCAAGAACATCAACGATATCAGCAGCAGCAATAATCCAACCATCCAGTAAATCTGTAAGAGCCATGCCATTGGCATCCATATAAGTTGTCATCAACTCAACAGCACTAATCTCAGGATCTGTGGAATCATCATCATCTTTACATCCGGCAATAAACAAAACTGAAAATGCCAATACTACAAGTAACAACATCCATCTTTTTTTCATTTTTTTCTCTCCTTTTACGAGTCGTATTTTGATTTATCAAAAACGATCTCTATTCTTTCACATTTTTTACGAGTCGGTTTCCCGCGATCGGGAAACGATCTCTTTTTTAATTTTCCTTTCACATGAACTCATGTGTTAACTGTTAATCTCAGCCCCCGGAATCGGATGCTGAATCATCTTCTAACGGCAGTGAAGGATCTAACCAGATTCTGTAACCACCCTGTAAGCTGTAAACGTTTGTATAACCCATTTTCTGCATCGTGAGTGCAGCCAACGCACTGCGACCGCCTGTTAGGCAATACAGCACAATTGGTTCGTCTTTAGGCGGCATTTCCACCCAGAGATCGTTATCCCAGTAATCACTGCTTGTAATCTTAAATTCAATAAGGCCACGCGGAATATTTACAGTGAAAGTTTCCGGATAGGGATATTCATCATCTTCATCCGGCTGATTGATAAATCCTTCGTTAAATTCACCAGGTTCTCTCACATCTATAAGAACACGCAGTTTTTCCTTTTCCAGCATTTGTTTAAAATCATCATACGAAATTTCATTTATTGAAGATTTTGCATCTGCTACAATAGCCTTAGAACTTGAATAAACTTCACCGGTAGCATAACTTTGTCCACAGCCGGAAAGGATCATAAGAAGGAAAATCAAAACGAATACTAATAAAATTTGTTTTTTCATCATCCCTCCTATAATGCCGAAAATTTACCGGTTCTTTCGTTCCATTTAACGAAAAGATACCACAATAACAAAATAAACAGAACCAGAACTACTGCTCCGGTATATCCTAAGATATCCGGCAGGAATAATTTTGATTGCATTGATTCAGGTAAGATCCCTTTTACAAATGGAACAATGGCTAATTTAGAGATAGGAGCCATTACCACAAAGCCAAATGCCGACATCCACAATTTTATATGGCCTTCACCAGCACGCCATAGCGTTCCGACAGCACAACCACCGGCAACTGTCATACCTAATCCGAAAATAAATCCGCCAATTAAAGCTCTCAGCCAGAAGTTAGCATAAACAGCTTTCATCTCGATCGCTCTCATCGACAGTTCACCAGCATTACCAACCCCGAAATACTTAATGACAGTAAAACCCACCAGAGTTACCAGAATACTTAGTATCACAGCAACAGGAGCTGTTGCTTCACCAGTCATGAAAGGCTCACGGAAGGCACGGACAATGCAGTATCTGGAGCGCTGCAGGATCATACCAAGGATTAATCCCAGAAATACATGCCAGCCAATTATTTTTGCAGCACCATTTGCACTTGCAGTATATCTGCTAAAAATGTAGAGCACAGCAGCAATCAGAATCCAGCCTAACCATCTTTGCCATCCGGTTTTTTTACCAGTTCCATTTAAAAATGTGAAGTTTTTCCCCATACTGATATTAGGTAAAGCTTCCATTTCCCATAGAAGATAACGTAAAGCTACAAAAGTACCTGCTGTGAAGCCAAGACCCAAAGCTAATGCACCACCAGATAGAGCTGCTACACCAGTAAAAAAACCACCAGTTGTACAACCTGCTCCCACCGTTGCGCCTATAGCCATCAAAGCACCACCGACAAAACCCTTTATCAGTTCACCGATCGGAGCTACACGAATACCGAACTCTTTGGAAAGTAATGATGCTACAAATGCTCCCACCACCACAAAGATATTCAGCAGTGCAACAGCATGCAGGCTGATAGGTATACTTGTTCCCAAGCTGTTAATACCCAGAACCTGAAACAGATTTTGGCCGATATTGGCATAACCGCTGCTGGAACCCCAGGGATATTTAATTACGAAAAGCAAGATGTTCAATACTGCCAGCGTAATACCGCCAACCCACATGGGCCAGCTTTTGGCAAAAATACTGTCGAACAAATCTCTCAATTCACCTTTTTTAAACACTAGTTTCTCCTTTTCTTCTAACCTTTAAAAGGTTTGCTTTCATTTTACTTTTCAGCTTCAAGAAGGTTTGCTTCCCTTTTTACTTCTTTTTGATATAAAACTTGAAAGCACCATTGTCTTCGGCTTGTTCTAAAAAGATATTCCCTGTTTTCTCACACCAGGCAGGTACGTCTGTTTTTGATCCTGGATCAGTTCCCAACATTTCCAGCACCTCACCACTGTTCATTGATTTCAGTGCCTTGCTGAGCTTGATGATAGGCATAGGACAGGAAAGCCCTTTACAGTCTAAAGTTTGATCTACTTGCATTTCTCCTCCTTTTTTTTTGGGTTTATTATATTAATCATCATTCGTTATTCCTTGTTCAACATTCATTATTAAAAAAATTACCATTTTTTAACTAACTCTTTTTTTATCATTTCATTAATTTTTTTCTTTTTCTCTTCACTGGGATGCAGTTTTTGATCGATGAGCTGACAACGCAGATCCTGAACAAATTTATCCAATTCTCTGGATTGTACATCCTGTTGTTTGGGTGCATATCCCTGTTTAATAGCCATATCTCGCAGGACTCCAAGGACATCGGTAAATTTTACGTTTTGCGGACAAAGAGCATAACAAGTATAACAGCGTGAACACATCCACAATACATCAGAAGAAAGCACTTCTTCTTTCATGCCGAGAATCGACATTCTAATAATCTTGCGGGGATCGTATTCATCGTGTACTTCTGCTACAGGACAGGAAGCTGTACAGGTTCCGCAGGTAAAGCATTGTTTGAAATGTTCTGCCCCTGGTTGAGTTGCGATTTCATTTTTGAAATTAGCATCCATTTCACTTAATATTATTTTATCCATCTTATCTCCTATTTAATATTGAATATTGTAAATTGAGCATTATTTATCTCCAGCTGTCTTTCTGGATGATAAAAAGATCGCAGTTAATTCTTTTGCTTCATTTAATAAAGAAAACACTAATTTCTCCTAGAGAAGATTTTCTTCGATTATGAAATCTAACCAAAAAGCTGATTCATCTGCTTCTTCCAAGACTATACTAATCTTAGCTATAAAACTTGCCTTCGATTGGGCTAAACAGGTAGCACGATAATTTGCTGCTACCGATGTTGAACATCTAATCAGCTGGCCTGAAATATGTTGACCTATTTTAGATTTTGGCAATGATACTGCCAGTTTGACACATCTATGTGCAAACTTCTTTGTTCGATCAATTAACTCATTCTTATTCATAAAACCCAATCTTCAATATTCATTATTTAATTTTAAAAAGCATCGGGTATCTTTTCCAATTCTTCATAAGAAAAAACCGGTCCGTCGATACAGATATATTTTGATCCGATACCACATCTACCGCATTTTCCAATTCCGCATTTCATGCGTCTTTCCAGCGAGGTATAAATTTTATCGTGAGCAAAACCCAATTCCAATAAAACCGGAAGAGTAAATTTGATCATTACTGGAGGTCCGCAAACAACGCACCAGGAATTGGGATCTGGTTTAACTTCTTCGGTGATTGCTGGGACAAATCCGCAGAGTTTATTCCATCCCTGAACTGGTTTATCAACCGTAAGATGAAGAATAATGTCATCTCTTTTATCCCACTCTTTAAGTTCATCTTTATAGATGAAAAGGTCGGGATGTCGAGCTCCGTATATCACCGTGATCTTACCGTAATCTTCTCGATGTTCCAGCATATAAATAAGCAAAGAACGAAGCGTGGTGAAAGCAAATCCTCCCCCTACTATCACCACATCTTCACCTTTAAATTTTTCTACAGGATACCAGTTACCTAATGGTCCACGGATGCCTACCACATCACCCTCCTGCAGATAATGGATCTCATTGGTAACACTACCGGTTCTATTTACGGTAAATTTGAGAATATCTTTTTCCGTAGGAGACGATGCGATTCCAAAGGGAGATTCACCTTTTCCTAAAATTGAGAATTCACAGAATTGGCCCGGCATATAATTAAATTTCTTTTTATCTTCCTCATTCACAAATGAAAGATCGAATGTCCGCAGAGATCTATCTGGATTTTCAGCCAGGATCTTCTCTACTTTCATTGGAATTGGAATGTATGTATTACACATTTTGTTTCCTTACTTAAATAAATAAGATGTTTTTGCTTTCATCGGCT
>QMNP01000033.1 GCA_003647825.1 Candidatus Cloacimonadota bacterium | reverse complement strand
GCAAATACTCCGGCTGTACTGGTGTAAACAATGCCAAGTTCTGCCTTATTAAACAGGCCGATCCTGAGATTACCGGCATAATCCAGTTCACTATAGGCACCAGGTCCTCGATCTGGATCAAGAATGCCCTCTTTCTGTTCAAGATAACCATCAGCAGTCATTAAGCCGGTAGTTGATATATCCATCATCATATGCGGCATTACATAGGCATCCGGAATATTTATCGTACCCATCGCTGTGTAAGGTATTGCCAACAAGGCGGATGCTGCAACTAAAACGAAAAGCAATAAAACGTGTTTTTTCATAACTATACCCCCAAAAAATTGCACTTTTTCTTTTAACTGTTTGACAATTTAAAAGTCAAGCATTTTTTTCTATTCATGAATTTAGAACATAATAAACGTTTAGGCCAATCAGGTGAGGATTCAGCCGTTGATTTTCTTTTGTCAAATGGATACAAAATCATAACTCGAAATTACCATTCCGCTTATGGAGAGATAGACATAATTGCTTTAAAAGATGATACAATTGTCTTTATAGAAGTAAAAACTCGCAGTTCAAATACCGAAGCAGCACTAAATAGTGTTTCCGTTTCCAAACAGACGAAATTAACAAAAACAGCTTCCATTTTCCTCTCTCAACATACCAGCTATGAGCAACTCGCTACTCGCTTCGATGTCATTTCCATAATCCATAAAAGTAATAGGCAACAGCTAAACCATCTCAAGGATGCTTTTTAAGTAAATTTATTACCAATCAGCAAATACCCCAAAACACTTATGTAAATTTTTGAAAACCTTTGTTTAACATTTATTTTAATACTTAAGGGAAGAAAACTAATTTTTATCTCTTTTATGTCAATTAAATATTTCCCTTAGGTTTTGTTATTGCAAAAGACCAGTATCAAAATCTTTTCCTAAGTAGCTTTCCCAGCCTACCTGCGTACTTTCCCTATCATCACCATCTGCATAAATAATTTTATAATTTCCATTTGTCTGAAGATCAATAAATATGTAGGTCATATTCCCGCGGCTGCGATATTTCCAGATTTGAAAGTCCTTTTGAGCGTATTTTGTATTGAGACCTGTTTCCTGATTAATGATGTCATCCGGTTTGCCATGTCTTAAATAGATCCGGCCCCGATCTGAGGACCAGCCTTTTTTAAAGTGGGAAAATTCCTTATTACAGTACTGTACCCGTTTTCTTATAAGATCAAAAAATTCGTTATTCTCTGTAGAGGGATCAGGATCATTTATTGTCCAGAACCGACTTACAAAATTAGCTCGACCATTATCCGAAAGGGTTTTCCAGTTCTTGTGCTGTGATCTTTCGATGAAATAATCGATCAGATTAAGCTCATCTTCAAGTTCCACAAAAATCCTCCGTGTAAACAATTTAGGCTGTTTAATGCTGAAAAAGTCCTTTTTAACTTCGATAAGACCAGAATTTTTATCATATACTTCCAGAATTAAATCGTAATAACCCACTTCAAGGCTGGTAATATCAATCCAACTGAGTAAGTTATATTTCTTCCTATCAGTTTCAATATAAGCAGAATATTCTGTTAATATCTCATTTTTTTTCTTGATAAAGAGCTTCACCTCCAGATCACTTTTTCCATTGGCAGCAAACTCATAGTTCTGAAGTTCACAATAAACTGCTAACGAATCCAGTTTAAAGGTAGAAAAAACATGACCTACTTTTACTTCGTAAAGAAGATCATTACGATGGAACTTTGGCATATAACTGGTTGTGTCTCTCGATACTGATGATGATAACTCCAGATCACTAATAAGAGTCCCCTGCTCCAGGAGATCACAGCTGCTACTCCAAACAGACTCGTAATTATTGCTCAAATCCTTGACTTTCAGGGTAAAGATATAACCGGAACTTTTTAAAGTAAATGAAATTTTATCGGTAAAATGCTTATTTGACCTGGTAGAAGTCTGATCCCGTACAATAATTTTATTGGTGAAATTATCCTCCACTCCCTTACCGCTTTTTTGCAATTGATAGTCAACTAATAAACTGGCCACAAATCCCAGAGAATCCTGCCATTGGAAACTGAGATCTTTATAGGCGATTTGATAATTTATCTCAAAAATTGTATTTCCATCTTCAGATAGAAACCTGTTCATATCGAAGGCAATATTAAGATCGTTTGCCCAAAGAACAGATAAAGCCATTATAAAAAAGCAAAGAATAATAATTCTTTTCATCAGGTGCTCCTTAATTCATACAGATTAACACTATAAACTCTCCAATCAATCTACAAACAGCAGAAGTAAGCTGAAGCTCTACGTCAAATATTATTTTATATTGAACTCAATTGAGGACAGAAAAAATAAAGAAAATTCTTAACGTTGACTATCCCCGTGACAGAGCCAAGGGGTATTTCGCCAACTTTATTTCAGCAAGCTGAAAATCGAATTTTCAGTATTTACCCCTTTGTCCTATCGGACATCTCCCCTAAATCAGAGGAGAAAGTTCGGACACCCCGATGCAGAGCATCGAGGAATTCTTAGATTAAATTGGTAAATTCTGCTTACTAAAAACTTAAACTTACTCTCTGATTGCTGTTTTCAATTTTAGCTAGAAAACGGTGCAGGGCAACATCTGGAAATATTTTTATCGTACGGGGATGCAGATTAAGCGATTTATATTTCTTAGATTCAATTGTAATATGAATTCCAAATTTGCCGGGAAATTTATTCATGATTTCTGTAAACTCAGAGGAAAATTCTTCCGTGAAGGCTTCTTCCGGTATGCGAACAAAATATTCTCCTGTTAGATAGCGGTTAAGTTCCGTGAATCTTAAAATTTTGCGGGGAACAATCCGCAGCATATTCTCATTTCCATTATTATAAGAAGATTTTTTACCTACGATAAAAAGCTCTTTTCCCTCTTCGATGAGATGTATAAAATTATCATAGTCATTATTAAAAAGAGTCAGTTCAAACTTTCCTCTTAAATCTTCCAGCTTAACAATAGCGAAAGGATTTCCTCGTCTATCTGTTTTTCTGGTAACTTCAGACACAACTCCGGCTATGGCAAGATTGGTCGGAACTTTTTCCTGCTCGGTATCTACCACGTCAGAAGTTACATTAACCAGATTTTGCAGCATCTCTTTATATTGATTCAGAGGGTGACCCGACCAGTAAAAACCCAAAACCAGTTTCTCTTTTTTCAATTTTTCATTTAAGGTCCATTCATGCATTTCAGGTAAAGTCGGTTTAAAGTTATCATCTTCTTCATTGGAACTGAGGGCATCGAAAAACATCATTTGTCCGCGTTTATTTTCGGTTTGAATGCCGGAGGCATAATCCAGAGCAATTTCTATAGCTGCATATTTTTGAGCTCGATTACCCTCCAGATCATCCATTGCTCCAGCCGAAATTAAACTTTCCAGAGTTGTTTTATTAACAACCATCGTATCAGATCTGGAAGTGAAATCGAAAAGATCTTTATAAACTCCATCTTTCCCCCGATCTTTAATGATCGTCTTAATAGCAGCTGTGCCGACATTTTTTATAGCCTGCAGGCCAAACAATATCTTATTACCCTGAACTTCAAACTCACTATCACTCGTATTTATATTTGGCGGTAATACTTCTATACCCATCGATTTACATTCATCGATAAAATTAGTGATCTTAGTTGGATCCTGTTCCAGCGAAAGCAGAGCTGCCATAAATTCCACCGGATAGTGTGCCTTAAGATAGGCTGTTTGAAAAGAGACATAAGCATAGGCTGCTGCATGGCTTTTATTAAAAGCATAATTGGCAAAATCCAGCCAGTCCGACCAGATCTTTTCTATTATATGTGGAGCAACTCCATTCTGAGATGAACCTTCTACAAACTTTACTTTCAGCATCTCCATAGTTTTCAATTTCTTTTTGCTGATCGCTTTCCGCAACGTATCGGCTTCAGCTCCACTCAAGCCGCCCATCTCACGAGCTATCTGCATCACCTGTTCCTGATAGACAGTAACGCCATAAGTTTCGCGAAGCGCATTTTCTGTGAGGGGATGAGCAAAAGTTATCGGTTCCCGGCCATGTTTACGATTAATAAAGCTGTCGATAAACTGCATGGGACCAGGTCTGTATAAGGCGACCATGGCAATGAGATCTTCAAATACATTGGGTTTAAGAGCACAAAGATATTTTTTCATACCATCAGATTCAAACTGGAATATTCCATCCGTTTGACCATTGGATAATAACTCATAACTCTTCTGATCTGTGATGTCAGCATTATCTATATCAACATCAATACCTTGAGATTTTTTGATCAGATCAACCGTTTTCTTGATCAAGGTAAGCGTTTTAAGACCCAGAAAATCCATCTTCAGCATTTTCAGATCATCCAGCCAGCGTCCTTCATACTGCACCAGAACAGATAACTCACCATTCTTCTGATTATTGGAAGCCAGCGGCACATAATTACTCAGATCACTGGGACCGATCACCACTCCTGCTGCATGAATTCCAATTTGACGGACAAGCCCTTCCAATACCAGAGAATAGGTAAGAATTGAGGCTTTCATATCATCTTCTGCCATCTTGGCAGCAAATTCCTTGGATTGCTTGAGAGCTTTATCAAGAGTAATTTTGGGGGTGGAAGGAATTAATTTTGTGATCTCATTGGCAACTGATGCCGGCAGATCTAAAACTCTCGCCACATCCTTAATAACAGATTTAGCTCCAAGCGTACCGAAAGTGATGATCTGAGCAACACTTTCACGCCCGTATTTTTCTATAACATAATCTATTATCTTGCTGCGCCCTTCAGCACAAAAATCTATATCGATATCCGGCATTCCGATTCTATCCGGATTCAAAAAACGTTCAAAAAATAAACCATACTTAAGCGGTTCTATTTGAGTTATTCCCAGAAGATAAGAAACAATACTTCCCACAGCCGAACCTCGACCCGGGCCCACCGGTACATCCATTCTTCTGGCTGCATCAATAAAGTCTTTTACAATCAGAAAATAGGCTTCATAACCCATCTTATGAATTACTGAAAGTTCATAATCAATACGCTGCTTGATCTCTTCAGTTATTTCGGGGTATCTGGTTTTTGCAGAGGTATAGCAAAGATGCTTCAGATATTCCGAATGATCTGTAAATTCAGGTGGATGATCTATATGCGGGAACAGAAAATCATTGTAATCCAGCTCACAATCGATCTCGTCAGCTATCTTCAGAGTGTTGGCGTAAGCTTCTTCATGCTGGGGAAAAAGTTTGCGCATCTCTTCCTCGGTTTTAAAGTAGAGCTGATTCGTGTTGTATTTCATACGGTTGGTATCGGAAAGTGATTTTCCTGTCTGGATGCAAAGCAGAACATCATGAGCATCAGCATCTTCTTTTTTTAAATAGTGACAATCGTTGGTCACCACCAAGGGAGTATTAGTCTCTTCCGCCAGTTTTATGATCATAGGCTGCACAATTCGTTCTTCATCAATACCATGATCCTGGATCTCTAAATAAAATCTATCGGGGAAAGTCTCTTTAAAAAATTCTACTGCAGTTTTTGCTTCGTTCTCTTTTCCTTTTAATAGAAGTTGTGGAATTTCACCTTTTAAACAGGCAGATAAACAGATTATATCTTCAGAATATTTTTGCAGCAGACTTTTACTAATACGCGGTTTATAATAAAATCCATCCAGATAGGCATAAGACGAAAGTTTGATCAAGTTCTTGTAACCCTGTAAAGATTTTGCCAGCAGCACCAGGTGATGGCGCACATCTCTTTTACTCTCGGGGTCATCCAATTCACCATTAACTATGTAGGTTTCAATGCCAATGATCGGTTTAATGCCTTCCTTTTTAGCACGAGTATAAAAGTCTATCGTTCCGAACATGTTACCGTGGTCAGTCATGGCAACAGCAGGCATGCCGTATTCTTTGGCCATGGCAATCATTTTGTCAACGCGGCAGGCTCCATCCAGAAGACTATATTGTGTGTGATTGTGTAAGTGTACGAACGTCATTTAATATCCTATCCCCATTTTTATCTCTTAAATTTACCTCGTTAGTTTTTGTGGGAATTGGAATGTGTCAAGAACATCAGAAAGTTTTTTTCCGATTGTAATGAGCATAAAAAAATCATTTCTTTTCTACTGCTTATCAGCCAATAAGATAAGACGGTATTTTAAAATATTTGAATCAAATTCTTCCCGAGAATTTCTGATATAAATTATCGTTTGAGCATATAAAGTTTGAAATGAATCGGATCTACATTCCTAAAATTAAATTGACAAATTTTATACTGACCAGAAACTCGGTGACTGATTGCTCATTAAATCTAAAATAGTTATGTGAGCAGGATGTAATGGAAGAGGATTTTATGAATAAAAGACAGTTGCAAAAGCAGAAGACTCGGGAACATATCCTGAAAATTGCCAAGCAGGAATTTGTGGAAAAAGGCTTTCTTAATACTACAACAAATCAGATAGCACTGCAGGCCGGCATAGCTCATGGCACTCTATTTCTGCATTTCAAAAATAAGGATAATTTAATTGTTGAAATACTGGATAAGGAATTAGAACTTATGAGCTCTGGTATTCAAGACCTTGTAGGCAGATCAGCAGATCTGGAGCAAATGCTGATTTTATATTTGAATCTATTAGAAGAAGATGAAAAACTTTTTTCTGTACTGGCTAGAGAACTCCCTTTTTACCCGGAAGAGCTAAGGCGAAAGATCATGTTTAGAGACTCCTTGATCCGCAGTCATTTTCATAATGTTATTGAATCTGGAATAGGTGCCGGAAAGTATCGAAAACTTGATCCTTCTACTGCTGTGACATTTTTATTTGGAACTATAAATTACTATTTAAGCCTGCGCTCTATCTTTGTAGAGAATGGAAGCGTGATCGCAAAATTCAGGAGCAAAATTATATCAACTTTCAAAGCACTTTTGATCTGTGAAAAGGAGAAGTAAAATGTCTGTGAAAACCACTAAAGTAATTGTATGCCGAAGTTGTGGAAAAGTGATGAAGGATCCATCTGATTTTGCATCAGGAGATTTAGCACACGAACTTTGCAGTAATTGTACCGATGAATTCGGGGTTCAAAAACGCTATTCTCAAATTGTGAAAGAAACAAAAGAATTTCTTATAAAACAACTTTCCATATCCGATATAGAAGCAGAAAAAATGGCAAAAGAAAACGTAGCCAAAATGCCCATCTGGGCCCACCGGCAGGAAGAACTTCTGGCAAAAAAGAAAATCATTATTACAGATGTAGGCAGCACCACCACCAAAGCACTTCTTCTCACCAGAAAAGACAATAAATTCATTCATACGGATGTGCAATACTCCCCTACAACCGTGGAAAAACCTTTTGAAGATGTAAATATTGGCGTTTTCAAAGCAATTCAAAAACTGGAAAAAGCTACTGATATTTCGCTGCTTGCAATTGATTCTATCGAAAGCAGCCTGAAATTCAAAGATGAAGTTCTATACCTTTCAACCAGCAGTGCTGGTGGCGGATTACAAATTCTGGTGATCGGACTTACGATGTTTGACAGTGCTTCCAGTGGTAAACGAACTGCCTATGGAGCAGGAGGAGTCATCCTGGATACATTCGCAATTGATGATAAACGCAGCAGCCTGGAGCAGATGCAGGCTATGGGGATTTTGCATCCCGATATTATACTCATGGCGGGTGGAGTAAATGGTGGTGCGGTTTCTTCCATTTTGCGTTTGGGAGAAATTCTGCAATTGGCAAATCCCAAACCAAAATTTGGTGAGAAAGATGAAATCCCACTGGTTTTCGCCGGCAATGAAGCTGCCCAAACTTTTATTGCCGGACTTTTCCAGAAGAAATTTGATCTCTATATAGTACCGAATATTCGTCCAACATTAGAGGAAGAAAATCTGCAGCCTGCCAGGGAAAAGATCCATAAGCTGTTTATGGAAAATGTGATGGAACAAGCCCCTGGATATGCCAAACTGAAAGCCTGTGTAGCTGACGATATTATTCCCACACCTACCGGAGTTATTCGGGCTTTGCAGCTGGTTAGTGAATCATTGGAAGAAAACATAATGGCTGTGGATATCGGTGGAGCAACTACCGATGTCTTCTCCAATATTATGGGAGACTATTTTCGCACAGTAAGTGCCAACTATGGGATGAGCTACAGCATTTCCAATGTTCTTAAAGACAGCGGAAAAGAAAATCTGAAAAAATGGCTGCCAGAGAATTTCGATCTGAATTATGCACTTAATTATATTGGAAATAAAATGCTCTACCCTACATTTGTACCCCAGAATCCTCATCAACTTACAATTGAACACGCTATTGCGCGTGAAGCTATTTCCATGAGTAAACAGCAGCACATGCAAATGAATTTCAATACAAAACAAGTTGGATTCCTGGATAAACTAAAAAGCACACGGGATGATCTGGAAAAGATCACAGAAGCTTTTTATATCGAAAAAGCTCTGGAAGCCAAGAAATTCCACATGCACGATATCAATATTCTTATCGGCTCTGGAGGAGTTCCAGCTCACACAGAAAATGCTCAGCAGGCTTTGGCCATTATCTACGATGGCTTCCGTCCGGAAGGTATTACCGAGATTTGGAAAGACAGACATTTTATTTCACCTCATCTGGGAAAATTGAGTGCCATTGATGAAACTCTGGCCTCTGAAATACTAACAAAAGACTGCTATGATAAAATTGGTATTTGTATTCGACCAATGAATAAAAAATGGAAAGATAATTTGGCAGTAATGGATTTGGAAATTGATGGAGAAACATCTCAGATCAAAACTGGTGAAGTTCACTATTTTTCTAATGATGAAGGGAAAGATCGGGCAATTTCTATAATCCTTCATAAAGGATTTTTCCTGAATTCCGAAACCAGGAATTTTAAGTTTTCTTCTGATCTCCCCATCTTTATCGATACCTGCAGAGAGCTTGATTTTGACAAAGAAAATAATGCGATGCAATTGTACGAATTAAAAGATGATCCTGCTCCCCTTGAAAATGATTACTTAGGATTTACGAGAAAGAAAACTATAAAATCTGGTGTGCAGAAGCACCTGGTTGAACTTCCTTATGAAGGTACGATTTTAGCTGAAATTGATGATGAAGTTGCAGCAGACACAGTTGTTGGAGAAAATCTTTTCGATCCTCCCAGAGTTTATGTGATCTCACTTTTCGATAAAACTTACCTTAGATTGAATCCGGAAAATATTGAAGAATCGCTGCGAATTAAAGAAGGACAAGAAATAAAATACGGACAGAGAATTGCCGAGATAGGCCGAAAAACTTTTATAGAAGAATTGCAGTTTCAGCATTATTACTTTGATTCTCCTGTGCGCGGCAGGGTGGAAAAAATAAACTTCGATTCCGGTACGATCATCATGCGGGAAATCCAGGATTATTCCAATAAACCCAAGACTATTAACGTAGCTAAAAAATTGAATGTAAAACCCAAACACATGATCTCTTATTTGAAGAAAGGATTGAACGATTTCGTTTATGCCGGAGATCTGCTGGCTTCCAAGATCATCGATGTGGGAGATTCCAAACATCCTATGTTCGTTTCTGCCCCTACTACTGGCTCTATTACTGATATTGACAGAGAGAAAGGGACTGTAACAATTCAATATGATCGTCAACCATACCGCAGAACAGCGGGAGTAACCGGAAAAGTTGTTAAGAAGAAAATTGGGCATTCCGTTACAATAGCTTACGATGGAAACACTTTATATGGCATTATCGGTTTCGGCAGCGAGAGCTGGGGAAAGCTCAAATACATCGATTCTCCAGATCAGTTATCTCTATGCAGTTCTGAAGATATTGTTATCTATCCCCAAAAAATAGATCATACTTTCCTGAAATCTGCCGAACAGCAAAAGGTAAAAGGCGTGGTGGCAGCATCTATTGACAATGAAGATCTGGTAGAATTCATCGGAGAAGAGATCGGAGTTGCACTTACAGGAAATGAAAGCATCCCGTTTCCATTTATTATAACAGAAGGTTTCGGTAACTTTAAAATGTTCGAACAATATTCTAATTTTCTTAAAGGACATAACGGAAAATTCATCTACGTTAATGGACACACACAAATTCGCGCTGGTGTTACCAGACCCAAAATCATTGTAATGGATTTGAACAAATAATATTATTTATAATTATTAATATAGTATAGAATTTTGCCTATCACTTATATTATTTAGAATTTTTTTAAAATTTACGCATACCCCCAAAATTTGTAAGATCAATAATTGTAACAGTTGGATAAATAATGAATTTAAGAGAAGTAGCTGTCTTGAAAAAAGGTATTTACAAATGATGCTCCCTTGATAATTTC
>QMNP01000032.1 GCA_003647825.1 Candidatus Cloacimonadota bacterium | reverse complement strand
TATCATCCATTTTAGAGCTGCCTTTTGGCCCGGGATAAAATACTTTCATGTTTCCATCTCTACCAGATTCCAGAGATTCCAGATTTACGCTTGGAATTCCTCTATCCCAGGCAGTTACAGATATATAATATTCTACTCCTTTGGGTGGATTACTTATGGTGGAATGATAGTATCTTCTGGATAACCTGTCTTTTATGTGACTTTCATCTTCCACACCCTCAACCACGGAATTTTCTCCTAAATGATCTTCCAAAGGAATTAATTTGTCATCATATAATGCCAGATAAATATCATCTCTCAGATTGGGATGTTTAAACCATAAAGATTGATCATCTTTACTAAGAGCATAAATATTTTCAGGAAGATCCGTAATCATTTTAGCAGGATCATAAATTGGATATCCGTAAATATCATCACCAACCTCATAATTTACAAGTTCATAATTTTCATTATATCTGAAATAATCCACATCATTTATTGTAGCTTCATTTTGATTTGGCAATCCCATATCCGTATACCACATTGAGCCACTGCCACCGAAGTATTTATAATCATCTGAGCCAAGATTTACTTCATAATCAGCCTCATCAACAGCAGTTTCATGTTTATCCCATCTTTGCTGAAGTGTCCAAAATTCTTGTGATCCATTACCAGAACGCCCCCAAAGAGCATAACCCTGAAAATCATGCCGCAGCCGATAACCTGTCCAGGGATTTAAAATACCATTTGGATTCCAATTGGCCGGATAATCCGGTGAAAATTCTTCAGGAAAAACTGTTGAATCATAGTTATCTACAAAGCTATCCAGGTCAGGATCATCATTCTGCCAGCCTATGTTTTCATTGGGAACAGTTTTTGTATCGTAATTATCCATTTGAGAGCGATTGTCCCAATAAACATGAATGATGTTACCCTGTTCGTCCATTTCGGCGAACATAGCAGGAATAGCTGGAGGTTCCGGTGCGATGTAATGTGGAAATGTGTCAGGGAGAGTAACTGTTTCCAATTGTTGTGGTGTTTCATAGATATCTTTAGCCCATACTGCCTGAGTTTTTAATTCGGCAAGATTTTCACCGGGAAAAACAGCAATGACTATTTTCATTGTTTTGCCCGGAGCCAGGTTCCAAGAGGCATTGCTTGCGTTATTCATCCCCTGCATATCTCCATAAAAGGCAAACAAATATCTGGTGTCTCCAGGATTATTGACTTGAGAATTAGGTTCTTCTCTAAGTGAAATATATTTATCTGTATCAGGATTTCGATTGGTAAGAAGCCAATATTTCTGGTTGGCAGTAGGGGATGCTGTCAGATCAAGCGGATCAAGATCATCAGGACCATCAGTCACGTTCCAATACCAGCAGGCAAATTCCAGAGAATCAGGATCGGGTGTACAAACCCGAGAGCCTATTAAACCTGTCGTTAAGCCATTATCCTGATCTTCATCGTAGGTATAGGCAAATTCATATCCTTCCCCAGAGACATAACTGCTTACATCATCACCCGATCTGGCATTATCATCATAAGCCTGAGGTCCAACGTCAGAATCCATATATACACCCATAGCACAGTCGTATAAAGTATCCTGAGGATTCATGTTTGTTATGTTGAACTCCACATAAACCAGGTTTTTAATATAATCATAGCTCCATTGATAACTTAACTGACGTACTCTAATATTGAGCTGTTCCTCGTTTCCATGATAATTGTTTCCATTTGCGGTTCCCCAATCTCGTTCCCCGGTTGTTCCAAAAGGACTATAGTCATAATAATATGAAATATAATCTTGCTCAGAAACAGGATAACCATCTTCATCGAAAAGTCCATCTCTATCATCATCATTTTCCTGGCTGAAATTATAAAATTCATTCTCATCATAGCTCAGCTCTACAAATCCAAGCGGATACCAGATATCCTGATTTGCGGTAATCGCAGCTATATCGTTTAGTGTCTGGTCTTGTAAAAAGTTTCCTCCCAGATCAACGAATTCGTCAGGGATACCGTTTTCTGTAGTTCTCAATGGAAAACCAAAACCAACCGGATCTTCATCAATAAGTCCATCTCCGTCATCATCTTCTCCCCTGCGCTGCTCTCTTATAGAAGCCGACATAGTTCTATCGAAAATATTATACTGACTGTACGTCTGTCCCAGAGCAGAAGTTTCCAATGGATTGTAAGCAGGTAGAAATTCATACAGATTATTATCACCATCGAAGCCAACACTTGTTAGTGTATCAACAACAAGTTTAAGGTCAGTTGTCCATTCTGGATTGCTGGCAGGAATGCAATCATCTCTATTTTGAGGATTATCATCCAGCCAATAGAGTTTTTCACCAAATAGATTTCGTCTTACCTTTTTTGCTCCAAACCAGAGAGCTCCCTGATAAAGATAGTCGATAGCGCTGCCACCAGGGTATTCTAACGACGGCCATTGAGGTTGAATATCGTTTCCTGATCCGAAAAATCCATAATTACTTACTCGCAGCCAGATATTTCCCACATTGTGGTAATTGATCAGATCAAACTTTTTGTTGCTGCTGTTACTATCAATAGATTTTGCCGACAGGTAGTGTGAAATACAAATTACAAACAATAAAAGTGAAATCATTTTGAGATTTCTGAAAACCATGAATCCTCCCCTAAGATTACAGAAATACTCTCCAGCTAGATTATTGCATTATGTGTGCCA
The DNA here is from genome assembly GCA_003647825.1 of Candidatus Cloacimonadota bacterium. Taxonomy (GTDB): domain Bacteria; phylum Cloacimonadota; class Cloacimonadia; order Cloacimonadales; family TCS61; genus B137-G9. The sequence goes on along the minus strand of QMNP01000032.1, from coordinate 7,655 downwards.
TTGCATAGTTATCAATATTTCATACAAATATAATTATCTTAAGTTGTTTCAATGAAAGCACTAATAGCACATATTCGTCAGGTTTATTTTGTAAATTATTTATTCAAAAAATAGATTTGTCATAGTGGTGCGGAATTAATTCATCACTTTGTGATATTGAATAACCAAACAAAAAAAAAGCCGGATATCAAAATGACAATCCGGCATTCGTGTATGTTAAATTTTATTTGGTAGAGTCTATTTCAGCATCAGCATTTTCTTTGTAACTGTGTCCTGCCCAGCAGTCAATTTATAGAAGTAAACACCGCTGGTAACTTTGTTGTTTTCATTATCAATTCCATTCCAATCTACTGTAAAAGAACCACTTGTTTTGTGTTCATTTACCAGTGTTCTTACTTTTTGACCCTTTACATTATAGATATCCAGTGTAACATCTGCAGCGTTTTGCAGATTATAGGAAATCGATGTAGAAGGATTGAACGGATTAGGGTAATTTTGTTCGAGCTGAATTGCAGCTGGAATTGTATGGGGTTCAACAGAAGTAGGAGGAAATTCTATATCGATAGCAGTATAAATCATTGTTCCACCCAGATTCTCTCCGTGTGATTGAATAAAAGAGCCATAACTATTGTCATCCAGGAACATAAGATGTAACCTGCCCACATTATTTCCCATATCTTCGATAACATCTCCAGTATAGATATAACATGGAATCATACCATCTAATTCAGGAGCATAATTATCATCTCCCGATTTAGCATTAATAATGATGGGATCAGACCAGGTAGCACCATTATCAGATGAAACAATAATCGCAATTTCAGGATACTCAGCCCAATCTTCAAAGCCCGGTTCCGGTACATTTCCTAAACGAGCTTTTGTTCCTTCCGACCAGACAGCAGCCAACCAACCTTTTTCATCATTATTGGTAATTTGCCAGCGATTTTCATGAAAAGCAGCATCTGGATCATAATGATAAACTGACCAGCCATCAACCCAGGTAACATTGCCGTCATCATCATATTCATCCACAATTCCATCTTCATTTAAATCCCAGGGAAGCATCGGAACGTCATCATTTGGATTTGCGCCAGTAAGGAAGACATCTTTAAAGCTAAATTCATCGTTAGTAATATCATAAGTATAAATTTTCGGATACATTAGCAGTCTTTCGGGATACCAGGAATCAGGATAGATCAGCATATTCATATTTCCGAGGAAGGAAAGCTTTGTTCCATTATCGTGAAAAATAACATTTTGATGATTACAAAGAGAAGGAGCAAAATAAATTTCATGGGGCAGGCCGGTATCGGGATCTTCAAAAGCATAAGTTCCATCTTGGTTCATTGGATTATCTACACCATAATAGCAGCTTGTTTCAGTATAAGTGAATTCACCCTCTCCATAATTATCGTTAATTAGCACATACATTTTATCTGCCATTGGTGTGCTGGCATCATCCGTTGCAGTGTAGCCAAAAAAAGCAATGGTTCCATCATCACTTACAGAGGCAGCTTGAAAAGGTCTAATCCATTCCGGAATACCCATATGCCAGTCATCTAAAATATCAATTGTTCGATATGTCCAATCAAGTTCAGATTGCATGTTGAAATCATTTTCGTCGAAATCTGCATAAGCTATCATTACATTCTCAGAAGGCAAATTATTCACTGGGCAGTTATCATAATTTGTAGAGATCACATATACTCTTCTTTTATTGGGATCTGGTGAAGGACCAATGTAGGCATAAGGCCAATTGAATTCATCAGCAGGTGCATTAGGAGAAGGAGTAGCTTCATCCAAAATGGTAAAAGGATCTTTCCACAAACCGGGGCTTCCCAAATGGAACAGATCATAGGAAACTACTATTTCTAGATCTACTGATGCAGCTTCAAAGTTACCATGCCAGGTTACAATAGGATCACCTGAAACCGGATCAATATCAATCCCGGGGTAACCTTCATGAATGTCGTCTGTGCCGATTGTGGCAATATTACTTATATTGCCTGCATCATCGATATAGGTGTAATATACTCGTCTGGTAGATGCAGCTGTTTCCATGGAATGAAAAATGGCATACATACCATTGCCAGCGTCTGCTGGTTGTTTTCGCAAGGAAAGGCTGTTGTAACTTCCAGGTTGGTAATCATAGTAGTTTGTAATTATTCCAACCGGATCGATGCTGAACTCCCACTCTGGAACATCGCGGGAAGGATTTTGAAAAACTCTGGCTTGTTTGTGGAACGTGAGCTTCTCTGAATTTTTCATTACCTGTTTCTGCAGTTTGGAAAAAAGGCTAATACTTAAAGTGAATATTATCAGTATAATAATTAGCTTTTTCATTTTATTCCTCCTTATAAGATTTATATGATCAAAATGCAATTGCTATGCCATAATCGACAAAGCACGAGACAGCATTGTATATAAAATATTATTTTTGAATATCTTAAGAAAGCTTAATCAGATAATACAATGCTTTTTAAACTAAGTAAAAACGCGAAATTAATTGCGGAATAAGCTCAACAGAATGAGTGGTTGCTAAAACCAATTTTTTTATAGAGTTATTTTGAATCTATAAATCAATTGCACCGGATCTCCATATGAAAACCCGGTGCGTGGGGATGCTGATTAACATTTATTAAGAGTACTAACCTCTTTGTTAATCCTTCATATCATACTTAGTGCTTTCTATTATTTAAGCAGGATCATTTTTCTGGCACTTGTGTAGTCGCCAGCACTCAATTTATAGAAATAAATTCCGCTGGAAACACTGGTATCAGTATCATCTGTTCCATTCCAATCAATACTGTGTTCACCAGCATTTAACTCACGATTGATCAGGGTTTTTACTTTCTGGCCTTTTATGTTGAAGATCTCAATAGAAACATGACCTGTGCTTTTTAAACTATATTCAATTGTCGTATTTGGATTGAATGGATTAGGATAATTCTGATCTAATCCCGCCATTAGGGGAATTTCATTGTTAGGAGCAGAATTATTACCGAAATCAATATCTATGGCAGAATACATCATAGTTCCACCCAGATTTTCTCCATGACCATTGATGGTAGATCCATAACTGTTGTCATCGAGGAACATAAGGTGCAAGCGACCCCAGCCATTGCCCAGATCTTCCACCTTATCGCCTGTGTAAACATACTCAGGGATCATGCCATCCAGCTCAGGAACAAAATTATCATCACCTGCTTTAGCATTCATCAAGATTACATCAGACCAGGTTGCTCCGTTATCCTGCGAGACGATTATAGCAATTTCAGGGTACTCTGCCCAGTCTTCATAGCCAGGTTCAGGAATATTACCCAAGCGTGATTTCAAGCCTTCACTCCAAACTGCTACTAACCAGCCATTATCTTCATTTTTTGTTATCTGCCAGCGATTTTCATCAAAAGCTACAGCATTATCAAAATGATAGATTGGCCATCCTTCAACCCATGTTACATATCCATCATCATCAAATTCATCTACCACGCCATCTTCATCCAAATCCCAGGGAAGCATTACATTATCATCATTGGGATTTGCGCCTGTAATATAAATATCCTGGAAACTAAATTCTTCAGTGGCAATATCATAGGTGTATATTTTGGGATACATTATCGGTAAATCGGGATACCAGGAATCAGGATAAAGCAGCATGTTCATATTTCCCAAAAAAAACAATTTTCCATTAGAAATTATAGCATTTTGATGATTACAGAGATATGGAGCAAAATATATATCATGTCCTAATCCTGTATCGGGATCTATAAATCGAGGTGTACCATCCTGATTCAAAGGATTATCTACACTCATATGAAAATCATCAGAAATAAATTCAAAATCACCTTCTCCAAAATTATCATTTTTAAAAACATAAAGATGATCTGTCATAGGAGACGTAGCATCTTCTGTTACCGTATAGCCAAAAAGATATACAGAGCCAGTTTCATCTACAGTAATTGCATGAGCAGGCCTAATCCATTCAGGATTACAATCATGCCATTCATCCAACAACGGAATTGTATTATAAGACCAGTCCAGTTCAGACTGAGCATTAAAGTCATTTTCATCAAAATCTGCATACGCTATCAAAATATTTTCAGAAGGATCTCCATTTGAAGCAGCATCATTATTGCTGGCTATTATATAAACACGACGTTTGGCAGCATCGGGAGATGGTCCTACATACACATAAGGCCATACAAACACATCGTCCGGCATATTGGGAGATTGAGTTGTATCATCCATCATTACAAAGGGACTCTTCCAAAGACCAGGACTGCCAAGATGAAACATATCATAAGTAGCAACAACTTCTTCGTCGGCTGTGCTGGTATCGATATTTACATGCCAGGCTACAAGAGGATCACCATTCACCGGATCAAGATCTATTCCAGGGTAGCCTTCATGCAGGTCATCTGTACTTATGGTTGAAGTATTTGTAACATTACCTTCAGAATCTACGTAAGCATAATAAACCCTTCTGGTAGATGCAGCAGTCTCGCGGGAATGGAATGCCAAATAGATTCCGCCACCAACTTCTTCTGATTGTACTCGAACTGGAATGCTGTTATAACTTCCTGGCTGATAATCATAGTAATTCGTGATTATTCCAACGGGATCAATACTGAATTCCCAATTGGGAATTTCACGAGAGTTGTTTTCATAGACTCTGGCAGCAGAGCCATGTTCATCAATGGCAGCATTTTTGTAAATCGGCTGCATTTTTTCGGCTGAAAGACTAAAAACAACAAATAAAATAATTAATAGGGATGTGAATTTTTTCATCTTCTCCTCCTTCGATTTTAGATTATAAAATGCAATTGCTATGCCAGCAAACAGTTACACAGCATGCGTAAAACGTGGAACTTCAATAGTAGTAGAAGATTGCGGTTTAATGAATTATTCATTACATTCTGAAATCAGAATAGAGATCAATAGTATTTAAAAATAAGTGTGCGGAATAAAATAAGCAGTATGAGGACGGAAGAGGACAAGAAGAAGAAGATAATCTTCCAACAAAGATTCGGAATGAAATTTATATCAAAAGCTTTTAGGATTGGAATTATTGTACAGCAACGTTGCATATTGAGGTTCTTTCAACGATGTACAACGTCGTTGTACATTATATTTCCTTGTCTTCTTTAATAGAAAAAGACAAGGAAATAAGCTTCAGGAGAATATTTGCCATCAATTACAGAACACTCGAGTCGAGTTCTTCAATAATCCGACTCGGGTACTCCAATCAAATATCTAGATTTTTTATTTTGGAATAGAGTGTATTTCTATCGATATTCAGTATTCTGGCTGCTTTAGATTTATTGTAACGTACATCCATCAGAATGCGTTTGATTATCTCTTTTTCCATTTTATTGCTTACCTGTGAAGTAATTTCGGAAAGTGAATAACCCTCGTCTATGATCATCTGGTAGTATTCATCTACATCTACTCCATTTTCTGATTGCTGCTTTGTTGCCATTTCCAGTTTAATAACTTCCTCTGAAATAATTTCGCTCTCTTCCAGCAAAACAGCTCTTTTAATTACATGTTTTAGTTCACGCACATTACCTGGCCATGAATAAGAAAGCAGCAGTTTCATAGCTTCAGGAGAAAAATCTCTGATATTTTTACCCAAATCTTCATTGGCAGACTGCCGGAATTCGTCAGCTAAGATCGGAATATCATCTTTGCGTTCAGAAAGAAGCGGTAAAACTAATTTGAATTCATTCAAACGGTGAAATAGATCATCTCTGAACCTGCCATCTGAAACTGCTTCGATCAAATCCAGATTTGTAGCTACAATTATTCGTATATCAATATTAATAACACTGGCACTGCCAATGCGGTGGATTTTCTTTTCCTGCAGAACACGTAAGAGTTTAGCTTGAGCTGCAGCAGGTAGATTCGTGATCTCATCTAAAAATAAAGTACCCTCGTTTGCTGCTTCAAATTTCCCTTTTTTAATGCTGTTTGCTCCGGTAAAAGCTCCCTTTTCATAACCAAAAAGTTCACTCTCTACAAGAGTATCTGGTATTGCTCCGCAATCAATAGGAATAAACGGTTTATCGTTACGATTACTTTTTCGGTGGATCATATTGGCAATAACTTCTTTGCCGGTTCCGCTTTTACCTTGTATTATTACACTCATATCGGTGGGAGCTATCAGTTTAACTTGTTTTAATATGCGTTTTATCTGCAGACTTTCCCCAGTGATTTGAACATTTTCCGTTTTCTCTTTAAGTTTTTTACGCAAACACTCCACTTCCCTACTCAAGCTTCGGGTTTTTAGAGCTTTTTTTATTGTAATGGTAAGATCATCATTTACAAATGGTTTAGTAACATAATCATAAGCACCCAACTTCATGGCTTGAACAGCTGTTTTTATATCTCCAAAAGCTGTGATCATTATCACCAAAGAATCCTCATCAAACTCCATGATCTTTTGCAAAACTTCCATACCATTCATCTGAGGAAGACGAATATCCAGCAGAACCAAATCTGGTTTTAACTCTTTAACAAGTTTTAATCCACCTTTTCCATTACCCACAGTTTCAATATCATATCCTTCATCTGTTAAGATATTTTTAAGAATAAGCTGCATATTTTTATTATCATCAATTACTAAGATCTTTTCCATAAAATAGCCTTCCCCCAATATTCCTGTTTACTAACTTGATACTATATATATGTAATGGGAAAAGTCAGTATGATCTTGGTTCCTTTCTGTATCTGACTTTCCACATTCATTTTGCCATTGTGATCTGAAATTATCTGGTGACATAAACTTAGCCCCAATCCAACCCCATCTTCTTTAGTTGTAAAGAAGGGATCGAAAATTTTGGAAATCTGTTCCTCCGGTATGCCTTCTCCATTATCTTCTATCAAAATTGAAAGTTCTTTCCGATTGAAGTCTGCTTTGGCCGATATATTTAATTTACCACCTTCCGGCATAGCCTGAATGGAGTTTAAAACCAAGTTTTGAATTGCCTGTTCAAACCACTTTTCATCCAACATAATTCGTGGTATATTCTTATCACAGTTAATTTGAGCTTTAATTTTACAATTTATTACATGTGCGTTCACACTATTTAAGACATTGTTCAAAATTTTGCATACATCGCTCTTCTTAAGTTTAACCTCGCGAGGATTAGCAAAATCTAATAATCCTTTTATTATGGCGTTTGCCTTATCAGATTCTTCCTGTATGATTTCTATAAAATCTTTTACCGATTTCTGCAGATCGTATTTGCTTAAGCATATTTGAGCCGATGAGCTGATATTTCCCAATGGATTCCTGATCTCATGAGCCACGCCTGCAGCCAGTTCTCCAACACCTGCCAAACGTTCGGAACGTATAAGCTGACTTTCCAAAGCTTTCCGTTCTTTGATCTCTTTTTTTAGCCATTCATTGATCTCGCGCAGGTCTTTGGTTCTTTTTTCAACCTGTTTTTCCAATTCTAAAGTTACTTTTTTATTTAGCCGATAGCGGTAGTAGATCACAAAAGCTAAAACTATTATGATCGCTGAGCCAAAATAAAGTAACCACATAGCAAGTTTTTGTTTATCTGATTTTAACTTATAAATTTCATTATCTTTTTGCAGCAGTTCAATTTCCTTTTCCCTTGCTTCCAATAAGAGCTGCACTTCGTAAGTTG
>QMNP01000031.1 GCA_003647825.1 Candidatus Cloacimonadota bacterium | reverse complement strand
TTGGGACACAATATATTAAACGAATCTTTGCGTTTAAGGCCATCTGTAATATCTGTTTTTGTATCGGCTTCCCCACCTAATCGCAATCTTTCGTTTATCATATTCAAGTTTAGAATAGACGAATAAGCTTTTGGTCCCAGTTTTTCATGAATGAATCTCATGTGATCTTTGGTTGTGATAATTGCTCCACAATTTTCACAGATCAATAGATCACGTTCCTGTGTCTCTACTACAGCGCTTCTATCGAAGCAGGCCATGTCGTAAATCTCATCAGAAAGTTTCACACCTTTGCCGGTAATGCAATGCTCTTCGCATTGTCCGCAGAAAATACATTTTCCGTAATCTCTGGTAATAATTCTAATTCCTTCTTCTTTATCATCGATAAATGTTATTGCATTGGGTGGGCATACATTGGCGCATGTTTCACAGCCTACACAATTATCTTCATCTACCACAGGTTTACCGCGATAACCTGCAAATGGTTTAAAATCACCTTTTGGGAATGAGCTTGTATATGGTTTCGAAAACAATGAAATCACTGCTTCTTTTACTTCACGCATTTTGGGATATTTCATTTCTCAACTTCCTTACCTTCTGTGGAGATTTGAACAACCTTTTTATAATCATCTATCACAGATTTATCCCATAGTTTAACTCCAAAAAGATAAGAACCCCTTACCAGCGCATGAGCAGCAACAGTTGATGTGAAAAACAAAATTGGAATTGCAATTAAAGCTTTAAGTCCAACTGCTGTAAAACCATAATGAATGAATAAGCCTAAAAGAATACTGCAAGTTCCTAAAGTAACAGACTTTGTAGCTGATTGCAGTTTGTTATAAACATCGGGAAGACGCAATAATCCAATACAACCAAAAAGATCGAATGCTGCGCCAACAATAAATAAAATTATACTTATAGTATTCATATCAACATATCCCCGCAATGTACCTATTCATCTAATTTCTTCCCTGTTAAGTATTTTGCTAATGTTATTGTTCCGATAAAGCTGAGCATTATCCAGGCAATAGCAACATCAATCAAGAAAGTTCTTCCTGATTTTAAAACCAGCAAAGCACAAATACCTACTACTAGAATTCCAAAAATATCTATTGCTACCATCCGATCGACCATCGTTGGACCGATCACTACCCGGATAAAACACAAAAAGCCTAATCCCATCAGGATATAAATTAGTATATCTAACATTATTCAAATATCCTTTTCAATAGTTTTTCGAATCTTCCAATAATCTTTTTCGTGTATATTTTAGAATCTTTACTACTCACATAGATCCAATGAATAAACAGATCATCATCTATTACATCAACAGTAATTGTTCCTGGTGTCATGGTTATGGAATTTGCTAATATAACTCTTGCAAATGATGTTTTCAGTTTGGTTCGCACTTTTACTATTCCTGGTTTTATGGGCATTTTAGGACTTAATACCCGAAATGCAACATCGAAGTTCGCTTTGATGCATTCCCAGACAAATACAATAATGTAGATCAATAACCAGATATAACGTAACGGATTGTAGAATTTCTTCCAGTTCAATTTAAATTGACTTCCAAATACAAGTGCTGTGATAAGTGCTGCAACTAAACCAACTATTATATTCGATAGGGCAAGATTTAAGGTAATCAGCATCCATAACAAAAACATGATAATAAATAATGTTAGATATCTCATACTAAATTCCTATCACTGTTTTAGAATATTGAACTGTTTCCATCAGGGCATCTACAGCTGGTGTTAACACAATATCTCGAATCGTGGGAATTGCCAGCAAACTCATTCCCAGGCAGAGAGCTGCCATGAGAATCATGGCAAATGCCATTGTAAAAGGAACCTCTTTAATTTTCTTATTCTTCCAGAAGCTGCCGTCATTATTGAAAAATGTATATTTCTGCATCTTCATAAAATAACCGATCGTTATGATGCTGACTACTACTGCCAGCAAAGCTAAAGTGACGTAACCAGCCTGAACAGCAGCAATAATTATGATCAATTTGCTGAAGAAACCATTGAATGGAGGTATGCCTGAAATTGCCAGAGAAGCAGCCATTGATGTTCCTGCTGTAACCGGCATCACTTCACTTAGCCCTCCTAATTGCTTCATATCTCTGGTTTCAGTTCGATACTCAACTGCACCGGCTCCCAGGAATAAAAGTCCTTTGAACATTGCATGGTTCAATAGATGGAAAAGACCTCCCAGAATAGAAAATGCCGCAACTGCCGGATTTCCTTTTTGAGCCAGCACCAACATACCAATTCCAACTCCCAGGAACACATATCCCATCTGACTGATACTGGAGTACGCAAGTAATCGCTTCATGTCCCATTGTCCAATAGCCAACAAGCCACCGATGATCATCGAGAGAGTTCCCAGAACTGTAATTACCATGGAAATTTCATAAGAAAGCGCAAACATATTAAAGAAGATACGGAAGATCACATATATCCCAATTGCTTTGATCAAGACACCAGAGAGCATGGCAGAAATTGGTGAAGGAGCAGAGGAATGAGCATCAGGCAGCCAGGCATGAAAGGGGAAGATCGCAGCTTTAAGACCAAAACCTACAATCATTAATACTGCTATAAATTTCATTATTATGGTATCTGCTGTAAGTTGAGTTGCGATATCAGCAAGATTTAAAGTACCGGTACTCCAATAGATAAATCCGATTCCCATTAAGATCAGCATTGAGGCTACTCCGCCTAATATCTGATACTTAAAGGAAGCTTCCAATTGCTGTTTTTGTATACCAAATGCTACTAAAGCATAAGAGGCTATTGAGGCAATTTCCAGAAAGACATATATATTGAAAATATCGCCACTTACTACCACTCCATACATACCTGCCAGCATTAAGCTGTATAGAATATAAAATTTTCGTTCTGCTGTGTACTGTTTTGTATAGCTTATAGAATATAAAGCAACTAAAAATCCGACAACTGAAATTATTAGCAGCAGGATCTTTGTAAATCCATCTACTACCATATAAATTGCTATGGGAATATCACCTGCATTAGCAAATCCTCCAACTTTATAGATCAGAGTTTCCTGGCTATTTAATATCAGTTTAACTGTTAATCCTACTAGAAATAATAGACCCAAGTTTATTAAATATTTTCCAAAGTCTTTAATAAATCGACCTAAAATAGCCATTATAAATGCAGAACCCAATGGAACGACAATAAATAAAGGAATCAATGAATTCATTTTCTATCCTTTTAAACTATTTATCTTTCTTATATCAAAAGTGCCGTATTTTCTATATAATCGTATTGCAATTGAAAGCAGTAAAGCCGTTGTTGCAAGTCCTATCACAATTGCCGTTAAAATCATTGCTTGTGGTAATGGATCTACAAACGGTCCTTTTTCAAATCCTTTCGTTAAAATTGGAACAGTTGCGCCATCAACATAACCAACCAATATGAAGAACAAATTTACACTATATTCCATAACGGCTACACCGATGATGATTTTGATAAGGTTTTTGCGCGTCATTACGCCATATAATCCCACCATGAAAAGTATAAAACATAGAATAAATAAAATCATTCTGACACCTCGTCTTTGAATACCACAAGGGCTATAAAAATTGTTGCAATTGCTGCGCAAACCTCCATTCCCACTATAATATTTTCTATTGGTATAAAACCGGCGCTAATCAACTGCCCTACAACACCTCTGTTAATGAAATTGGCAAAAAACACGAACGAACCGGAGATTATCAATCCCAATCCAGCTAATATCAGAAAGCCGAGAATAGCCGCGCTTTCTAAAAACTCCAAACCATGTTCTTCATGACGAAGCTTTGGTAAAATAGCACCATTGGCCAAAATTTGTAAGATAAAAGCACTGGCCATTATCACACCTCCTGCAAATCCTCCACCCGGCGATAGGTGACCATGTACAATTACGTATAATCCAAATAGGAAGATCACTGGTGCAATTATCTGAGAAACTTTAACTACAATTATTCCCATTCCTTTCATTATTTATAATCCTTTTTCTTTCCTTTCAATCGCAAAATCGTAAGAACTCCGATGACTGCAGTAAAAAGTACAGTTGCTTCTCCCAGTGTATCATACGCTCTGAAGTCAAATACAATTCCGGTTACCAAATTGGCACTTCCAGTCTCATGTGCGCCTTCGATATAGGCAGTAGACATTCTGGTGAAATGCTGGCCAAAACTCGAAAGAGTTCCAGTCATTTTATCGAAAATAATAAAGAACGTTGCAGCAAAAACCAGAACTACAGCTAAATAAAATATAGTACTAAAGCTGAAACTTTTTTCATTTTCTTCATGAGTTGTATTTTTGATAACTGCAATCATTATGACCAGGGTGACAATTTCTACCACAACCTGTACAATTGCCAGATCAGGTGCTTGTAAAAGCAAGAATGAGATAACCAGTCCAAATCCCACTATTCCGTAGGAAATAACAGCGGAAAGAAGATCTTTAGCGTGCAATGAATAGATCGAACCCAGAATCATCAGAACTAACATAATAATCAAATAAATTTCCATAATCTAACCTTTATTAAATCAGGATTATAAGCAGGATGGCAACACCAGCTACTACCCACATTATATATGAGGATAGAATTCCTGTATGACAAATACTGAAAACACTGTTCAATCCTAAAATAATTCCCTTGCCGATATGATAAATATCAAACCATTTTTTCTTTGCTTTATCGTAAAAGAAAGCGAGGAATTTAAAACTACCAATTGTTTTGTAGAATTCCAGTGGCGAAAAATTAAGTTCATCCTGCAGTTTCTCTCCACCAATAAAACTGTCTGATCTGCGATGCTTCTTCATATTTCCCATCCAGAATATTAAAAATCCTACAACAAGAGAAACTAAGATCAATATCGAAACAGGTTGCGATTGCCACATGCCGGGATCACCAAGTCCTGAACTTAGCGGACCAAAATTGAAAAGTTTTGGAATTACCCAGGTTGCAGCAAATATGCCGGATACAATGCAAGCTAATGCTAAAATTGCCTGAGGCAGCCACATCAAAATACTTACTTCCTTAACTTTTTCAAATTCTGGATTCCTGCGGCCGAGATATATTCCGGAAATCAGTTTTATAAAACTTGCTAAAGTAAGAGCAGAACCAAACACAGCCAGGACAAGCCAAACTATCCATAGTTGATTTGCTATTCCAGATCCAGAACCGAAATCAATTATTCCACGATAGATCATCCATTTGGAATAAAAACCATTAAATGGTGGAATTCCGGAAATCGAAAGGGCAAAAACAAGAGCTGCAAAAAAGGTGATCGGCATTAGTTTGGAAAGTCCGCCCAGCTCTGAAAGATCATTTTTGCCGGTTCTTTTATCCACGCTTCCGGCAGTTAAGAATAATCCACCTTTGTAAATTGCATTGTTAATCATGTGAAATAATCCGGCTGCAATTCCCAGTGGTGTTCCCAGTGCAAGTCCGGTTATCATGTAACCAACCTGAGATACAGCATGATAGCCAAGAAGTTTTTTGAAATTATGCTGTACTAATGCCATCATTACAGCAGCGATGATAGTAATTCCACCAACAATTAGCAGCATTAAAGTTGCCCAGGAAGTAAGTGTGAAAAGATTTATAATGATCCTGGCCAGGAAATAAATTCCCAGAAGTTTATCCAGAGATGCCGGAAGCAAAGCAGAAGTTGATGCCGGTGCTTTTTCTACATAATCCGGAACCCAGGTATGAAATGGTAAAGCTCCCGCTTTAGTAAAACTGGCAATTAGCAGACAAATAAATGCACCGTTTGCCCAGGCACTTGTTGTTGTTAAGTTGATCTCCGACATATGATAAGATCCGGAAAGTTTGAATAATAAACCAATTCCCAGAATTAAGATCGAATCAGATGCACCTATTAGAACTAATGTTTTCTTTGCTGCTGAAGAGCTGGCTTCATCGTATCCCTTAATGAGTTTATAAAGTGTTAGTCCCAGCAATCCCCAAAAGAAAACAAAAAGGATCATGTTATCTGACAATGCCGCACCAAAAGAAGCACCTAATGTAATGAGGAAATAAGAATAATAACTTATTAACCGTTTTTCTTTAGTAACATAAGATAATGAATATAACGCATACATAAATCCAAAAAATCCTACAAATAAAACGATCAACTTGCTTAATCCGTCTATATTTAGTGCAAAGAAATTTCCGGCTGGAGGATAAATGCTGCATGGCATAACACTGATTCCATTGTCACTGCTAAAAACCAGAAATGAATAATATAAAGTGATCGCAGATATGATCAGAGTTATCATGCCTTTTATTATCTTCAAAGATTCCGGCAGGATAAATAAAACAAATCCTACCAGCATGGGCATAAAGATCAACAATCGAAAATCGATCATAATTTTACCTTTAATTTTTTTCTAATTTCATCAGTTTTCTGTTGAGATAATTTTATCAATTCCACCGCATTCATCATACGTTTACCGGTTCGATGATCATAAACCTGAGTCATGCGCTCCGTACAGCAATAACAGGGATCCACAGCCGCAGTTGCAATTGCAGCATCAGAGATCGTTCCCCCAATACAAGACTTGCGAAAAGTAGGAATGCAGGTATAGCTTGGTGCTCGTATTTTATGACGTATCGGGCTATTTCCACCATCTGATTTTACAAAATGGAAAACTTCTCCTCTTGGTGCTTCGGCATGACCGATTCCGGTTCCAGGTGGAATATCCTTTACTTTAACTTTGATATCTCCTGGTTCTTCTTTCTTTAAAAATTCCAGACATTGCTTAATCATGGAAATTGATTCATACATTTCTAAAAGACGAACTTCTGCTTTGGCAAAAACACCACCACCTTGAGCCGTAATAACTTTCCAATCCAGCATATCATAAGCAGCATACGGATCATCACGACGAACGTCAATCTTTACTCCGGAAGCACGAGCCGTAGGACCTACAGCACCAAAATCATGAATGTCTTTTGCGGTAAGAACACCTACACCTTTCAGCCTGGCATGGATAACAGGATCATCCATTACTGCTCCAACAAGAAGATCTGTTTTAACTTTTACATCATCCAAGACTTTTATAAGTTGAGTTGCCTGCTCTGCAGTAATATCTCTACGAACTCCACCGATTGTAAACATCGCATAACTGTTTCTGTTCCCAGTAATGATTTCGAACATATCTAAAACCGGTTCACGATATTTCCAGGCCCACATAAATAATGTATTATAACCCAGGAAGTGACCCGCCAGTCCAACCCAAAGTAAATGGCTGTGGATTCTTTCTAACTCACCTACAATCGAACGTATAAGTTTGGCTCGGAGTGGGATATCTACATCAGCAATACTCTCAACAGCATTGGCATAGGCAAAAGGATGAGATGTGGAGCAGATACCGCAAATTCTTTCAACAACATAAAATACTTGTTCAAACGTTTTAGATTCACAGATCTTTTCAATTCCTCGATGGTTGTATCCAGTTTCCCATTCCATATCCACAACGGTTTCACCGTCACAATACAATTTAAAGAATTCAGGTTCTTCTAAAAGAGGATGATAAGGTCCGATCGGTACTATTGTCTTCTTACCCATTTACCTATCCTCCTTGTGAAATTTTCTGCGCAACGGATATTCACCTTCCGGCCAACTTTCTGCCATCAGGAAACGCTCTGGTTTAGGATGATTTAAAAATTTGATTCCCAAAAGATCCATGATCTCCCGCTCGATCCATTCGGCACCGTAAACCACAGGTGTAATTGATTCTACTTGTGGATCATCATGAGGAAGCAGTACATTAATATTCATTATCCAGCCGGTTTTATCATCGGAGAAATGATATATAATCTCATAACCGTCTTTGGAATCCATGGCTGTTACAATTTGATATCGATATTTCAGATCATTGAAGAAATGATCGGTTAATTCCAGGAGAGTTTCCTTTGGAATATACACCATTAATCGCTTTTTGTTGAAAATATCTATCTTAGTTATGCTGGAAAATTTTTCCTTCAATTCTTTAATATATTCATCAATAATCATCAACAATTCCTTATTTCTTATTAAGAAGTTTAACAACACCTGCCAGCATTGCTTCCGGTTTAGGAGGGCAGCCGGGAATGTAAGCATCAACAGGAATCACTTTATCTAATGGACCAGCAAAATTGTACCCAGAAGCAAATATTCCGCCTGTACATGGACAAGCTCCAACTGCAATTACCACAATAGGTTTGGGCGCTTGTTCATACACTTCCAATACTCGCGGAAGAGTTTTTTTTGTAACTATTCCTGTAACTAAAAGCACATCTGCATGACGGACACTTCCAACCAATTTCATTCCAAAGCGTTCTACATCATAACGAGGTGTAAGCAGATCCAGAATTTCAATATCGCAGTTATTGCAGGAGCCGGCACTCAGATGAAAAACCCAGAGCGATTTTTTAAAACAATTTTCTTTAAATCCCAAACTATTTCTCCTAAAATAAATTCATCATTTCACATCAATTATAATCCAAATATAGCCAATATAATGCTGATAATTGCAAAAAGATTCATCCAGACCCAGAAGAACTTCATTGCCTGCTTTATGCGAACTCTGGGATTTGTATTTCGGATAAGAGTTATCAAAAGAAGTACAGCAAATATCTTCAAGATCGACCAAAGAATATTGATCCCGACAAAAGAAAGACCACTCATAAACAGACCTGTGATCAAAGCAGGTAGTATGAACAACATTATATATTTTGTGAGTTTGAACATTGCCAGAATTGAACCGGAAGATTCGATAATAACACCATCGCAGATCTCACCCTCACCCTCTGCCATATCGAAGGGAACTAAACCCAGCTTTGCCTGGATGCACATGATAATTGTTATAAATCCAATAATTCCCGAAAGGCTTCCAATGAAAGCACCGTTTGCAGCCTGATATTCAATAATCTCCGCAAGGTTGATCGTCATTCCAGCCTTAATAATTATGGATATGAGAACTAACAGGAATGGAACTTCGTAACTGAGTATAAGTTTCATTTCACGGGAGGCACCTACTGCTGCCAGTGGATTTCCCGAAGCCAAAGCTCCGATAATGAAAGTAAGGGAAGGAATATTTAACAGGTAGATAATCACGATCAGATCGCCAGCAAAACCTGTCTCAACACCAAGAATCGGTAATAAGATAAAAACTGCAGAAATTGAAGCTCCGAAAAGAGCAAATACCGGTGCCAATACAAAAGTAGTTGCAGAACCTCTCGACGGTATTATTGTCTCTTTTGCCAGAAGTTTTACAAAATCGTAAAGAGGTTGAAAGAAAGGGGGACCCTGTCGAAATTGAACTCTGGCAGTAATTTTCCTATCAATCCAACTTAAGATTCCGCCGATTACTCCAGAAAAAATTAATCCCGGAAAAACCAAAAAATAAAATATTTCTTTACCCATTAGTTACCTATTCTTAGTCATTTTCATAATTTCGCCTTCCTCCTTCGATAAACTCAGAATGACACAAGCTGTGGCGAAATAATAGTATTTGATCTCACTAATATAACTCACTCATTCCGCATTAGATCATCCCAGCGGAATTCTTTAATTAGAATTTTATCATTCAATGCATAAATATTTTCTACATCATTTGGTTCAATATCTGTAAATGAAACAGCACCCTCGGGAGATGTTTCCATACATTTAAGTGGTTTGGATTTGTCAGTAAAATCACAGAGATCGCAAATAGATTTTTTGTCGGTAATTATTCTGTTGGTTAAGGTACCAAAAGGGCAGATAGCAACGCAACTCTGGCAGCCGATACAAAGATTAGTTGCCCGTGAAATAACTCCTTCATCGTCTTTTTCCAAGGCATCTGCCGGACACACTTCTATGCAGGGAGCATCTTCACAACGTCGGCAGGTAAAATGTAGCATTGCCTGTTCAACAATATCTTTCATTCCGATATTATACGGATGAAAATCGTAGCTGCACTCTCCGTAATTGTATTCACCATTTGTGGCTTTTTCTCTGAATTTTGCCAGGTCAATTAATATCTTTTTCATCTTCTCACCTAAATCCAGATATTGGGATAATCTTTTATTTGGTCGTAAGTAAATACGGGACCATCTTTACATACAAAATAATCTCCCATAGCACAATGGCCGCATTTCCCTAAACCGCAGGACATATTTTTTTCCATGGAAAGGTAGATGTTCTCTTCTTTCACTCCCAATTCGAGCAATCTTAATGTACCGAATTTCATCATAATGGGAGGCCCGCAAACAACGGCAACAGTATTATTAAAATTTACTTTCAGTTTATCCAGAAGAACTGTAACCACACCTTCGGTTTCTTTCCAACCTTTATCTGCATTATCAACAGCTCTAAGCAGTTCTACTCTTTTGAAAGCTGCCAGATCTTTATACCAGTCTTTGTAGATAAAATCACTCGGAGTTTTTGCGCCGAAGCAGATGTGGATTTTTTTGTACTTTTCTTCTTCGTGGAGCATGGTAAGAAGCAAACAGCGAAGTGGTGCAATT
>QMNP01000030.1 GCA_003647825.1 Candidatus Cloacimonadota bacterium | reverse complement strand
CGGTTTATTGGAAAGAGAAGTCTGCAAATATTAATTTTTTTGATGTAAAAGGAATCATGGAAGAAATTCTGGAAGAACTTAGAATTTCTAAAGCGAAGTTTACTGAAAGCGATGAATCTTTCTACCAGCCTGGACAGGCAGCAGATGTTTTATGTAAGAAAATTAAGCTGGGAAGTTTTGGAAAGCTTGATACAAAAATTGCTGCTGAATTTGATATTGAACAGGATTTTTTTGCATTTGATCTTGATCTGGAAAATGTTTTCCAGGCAGCTGGTTTTGCTGATCCTCTTTTTGAAGCAATTCCCAGATATCCTGCGGTATTAAGGGATCTGTCATTTGTTGTTTCAAATGAACATCATTATGAAGATCTTGTAAAAATGATCTTTTCTGCAAATCCCAAGATCATACGAAAGGTTGAATTGTTCGATGAATACAAGGGGAAGAATATAAAATCTGGCTTTCGAAGTCTTACATTTAGTATTATGTTCAACTCGGATACAAAAACCTTGACGGATGATGTGATAAACAAGATTCTACAAAACATTAAAAAGAGATTGGAAATCGAATTCAACATAGAAATGAGATAAAGGCAAATTTTTTACAATGAGGTAATTATGGAAGATAGTACTGCATTAAATCTTGATGAGAAGATACAGAAGTTAATAAATAATTATACAGAATTAAAAAATAAATATGCTGATTTGGTTATAGCAAATGCCGAACTGGAAAAAGAACTTGCTGATCTTAGAAATTATAAAACTATAAACAGTACTAAATTGATGGAATTAGAAGCTTCTACAAACAAACAAAGTGAAGAAATTGAGTTCCTTCGGGAAGAAAATAAAAGTTTACGTTCCCAGGTAGATAACTATGACAATAAAATGAAAGAGGCGTCCACGAAGATAGACAGCATTTTTGATCAGTTAAAAGATATATAAAAATATTCGAAAGTATGAAATCTGTTGAGATCGAGTTGTTAGGAAGAAAATATTTTTTCAAAAGTGATAATCCTGAAGATCTTAAAAATACAGCCAAATATCTTGACCAACAGCTTTTAGAATTGAATGAGCGGTTCAATACAGTAGATCAGATGAAACTTTTTGCCATGTATTCGCTCATGATAACGGAAAAATACTTTACTGAAAAAGAAAATAATAAAAAGTTGAATAGTGAAATTGAGCAGATTAATAAGTTGCTCAGCGGTGTTATCTCAGAAAACGGGATCTAACACTTTTGTGGAAATAATATCCAGGTAAAAAACTTCCTGCGGTATTCGTGATATTATATTGTTTCTGAACTAAATATTATTCGGAGACCGAGCCATTTGCGGCGCATGAACCGAACAAGATTCGGATTTGCAAAGTTTATAAGGTAGGTTTCCACCCTTGTAATAGGGTTCGAGTAAACAATCTATACACGGTATCGCGGGTTTATATAAATTTAAAGGATGGTAACAATGCAACAGCAATATATATATATCATAGCAGGTTTTATTTTAGGTGGTATTTTTGCCCTTATTATAAGTTATGTAAAAAAAACAACTGCTGATAAAAATATTCTCAAATCTACTGAACTGGCCAAGAAGATCATTGATGATGCTAAAGGTGAAGTAATTAATTTAAAGAAAGCTGCTACTCTGGAAGCAAAAGAAGAATGGTATAAAATTCAGAAAGGTTACGAAGACGAGATCAACGGCCGTAAGAGAGAAATCCATACTTTGGAAAAAGAATATAATGAACGTGTTTCCAAATTAGATGCAAGGCTGGAAAACCTGGATCGCAAAGAGAACAATCTGCAGGATTTTGAAAAAAGAGTAAAACTGCAGGAAGTTGAGATCAAACAAAAGAAAATTGAATTAGAAGAATTGATAGAACAACAAAATCAGAAACTCTCTGAAATTGCCCGACTTTCACGGGAAGAGGCAGTTCAAATATTAAAGAACAATCTCAAGAATAAAGCACGCAACGAAGCTGCCAAAGATATTAGAATGATTGCAGAGCAAACCAAGGCTGAGGCTAACAAACTTTCTGCCAGCATTCTTTCAACAGCTATCCAAAGAATGGCTGTTGACTATGTTTCCGAATCAACTGTTTCTGTTGTTTCTCTTCCAGATGATGAAATGAAGGGACGCATAATCGGCCGTGAAGGAAGAAATATTCGTGCTTTCGAAAAAGCATCCGGCATCGATCTCATAATTGATGATACACCGGAAGCTGTTGTGCTTTCCGGTTTCGATCCTGTAAGAAGAGAAGTGGCCAGACTGGCTCTGGAAAAGTTGATTTCAGATGGCAGAATTCACCCTGGTAGAATTGAACAGGTAATCGAAAAAACAGCAAAAGAGATGGATGAAACCCTGGTGAAAATTGGTGAAAAAGCCTGCATGGAAACTAATATTCATAATCTCTCTTCCAATATTGTAAAACTAATTGGACGCTTAAAGTATCGTACAAGTTATGGACAAAACATTTTGCAGCATTCCATTGAAGCTGCCTGGATTTGCGGAATTTTGGCAGCAGAATTAGGTTTGGATCAGGAATTAGCTCGCAGAGCCGGTTTCCTGCATGATTTAGGTAAAGCAATTGATCACGAATATGATGGCTCACACGCCAGTCTTGGTGCAAATGTCGCACGTAAAAATGGTGAGAATAAAGTAGTTGTAAATGCTATTGCTGCTCATCATGAAGAGGTGGAATACCAAAGTGTTTATGCTGTTCTAACTCAAGTTGCCGATGCCATAAGCGGAGCGCGACCTGGTGCACGACGTGAAATGCTGGAAACATATATGAAACGTCTTAACAAGATGGAAGAAATTGCCAATTCAATAGAAGGTGTAAATAAATCATTTGCAATTCAAGCTGGTCGTGAATTACGCATTATTGTAGATCCTGTTTCGATTGATGATAAAAAAACAGCATTTATTGCCTCTGATATAGCTGATAAAATTGAAGCAGAGATGCAGTATCCAGGACAGATAAAAGTAATGGTGATTAGGGAAACTCGACAAACTGCAGTAGCAAAATAACCTGAATCCAGATATATATGGAAGCTAAATAATGAATGTTTTGTTTATCGGGGATATCGTTGGTAAACCCGGTCGTCAATTGATCAAAGAACATTTGTCTGATTTAAAACAGGAATTTAAACTTGATGTTTGTTTAGCAAACTGCGAAAATGTTGCTCAAGGTCGCGGAATAACCGAGAAAACTGCTAATGAACTTTTTGCTGCTGGAATTGATGCGTTTACAAGCGGTAATCACCTTTGGGATAAAAAAGAAGGTCTTAATTTTATCTCTGAAGAAAACAGGATTGTAAAACCGATAAATTATCCAGAACAAGCACTGGGGAATAATTATCATATTATTAATTTGGACTCTGGCAGTAAGTTAGCTATTGCATGTGTTGTAGGTCAGGTGTTCATGGGTCCTGCCGATTCACCTTTTGACAAGCTTGATTCCCTTCTTCCAGAATTAAAACAGCAGACAAATTGTATTTTAATAGACATTCATGCAGAAGCTACAGCAGAAAAAAGAGCTCTATCTCATTATTTTGATGGTAGAGTGAGCGTTATAGTTGGCACACATACTCATATTCAAACTGCCGATGAAGAACTTCTGCCTGCTGGAACTGCTTACATAACAGATGCTGGAATGACCGGCCCTCATGATTCTGTAATTGGAACAGAAAAAGATATTATTTTGCATAAGATGACAACCGGGATGCCGCAGAGATTTGAAATTGCTAAAGAAGGCTTACAGATTAATGCAATATTTATAAAAATTGATGATGAAACTGGAAATGCTTTGCATATTGAAAGAATTCGCAGGAAATATTGAATGACACAGATTTTAAAAGGGAAACCTGTAACAAAAGAAATTTATTCCAAAATTAGAACAGAAATTTATAATAACTCACTTAAACCCAAACTTACAATTATGATTGCCGGAGATGATCCGGCTGCAAAATACTATGTTCAAAATCTGGAAAAGCGCGGGAATAAAGTCGGCATTTTGGTTCAAACTATAAAATTCCCGATAGATGTAACACAACATCAGTTAGTTGATGAGATAATCAAGTGTAATCAGGACGAAAGTATTCATGGAATCATGGTCCAGAAACCTTTACCATTGCATATTGATGATTCTGAAATAACTCTTACTATTGATCCCCGAAAAGATATGGATGCTTTTCATCCCAACAATATTGGCAATATGGTTCTAGATCAGCAAAGTTTTATTCCTTCTACTCCAGCTGCTGTTTTGGAAATGATAAGATATTATCAGATAGAAACATCTGGAAAACACATAGTGGTTCTTGGCAGAAGTAATATAGTCGGGAAACCGATGGCAAATTTGCTTCTAAGAAAAAACGAAACGGGTAATGCTACAGTTACAATTTGTCACAGTAAAACCAAGAATTTACCAGCAATAACAAAACAAGCAGATATCCTTATTGCAGCTATAGGACAACCCTTGTTTGTGACAGATAATATGCTGAAAGATGGAGTTATTGTTTTAGATGTTGGCGTAAATCAAGTAGAAGATGCTGACAAAGGTATGCGTTATGTGGGGGATGTAGATTATGAAGGATGCTTTGAAAAGGCAGACATGATAACTCCAGTGCCGGGAGGAGTGGGTACGGTAACAACAGCCATGTTATTGTACAACGTTTTAACTTCAGCCAAAAAATCTACAGCAAAAGGAAAATTTAATTGACGGAAATAGACTTTAAACTAAATAGAGACTTCGGAGAGAATGTATTAATATTTAAGTATAATATGGGAGGATTTGATGTTAAAGTTTAGAAATGCATTAGTTCTAATCACTGTTTTGATTGTCATCATGATTGCATTTACTGCATGCGGAAGGAAAGGTAATGAATATCCTAACCAACTACCAACAATTGCCATTACTTCTTATGAAGGTTCGGCTGTAGCTGATACCACCACTTCAATACTTTTCCAGCAAGATATTTATTGGGAAGCCAATGATCTAGATGGAACAGTAGACAAATACGCTTTTAGAGTGGTTAAAGAAAATTTGGAACCGTTTACCGACAATCATGGAGCTTATGTTGGCGTTAATGGTTATAGTGTTGTGGATGAAGATGGTTGGGTTTATCATTATAATGAAGGAGCTGATGAATCAATTCCATTAGCAATTTCTACTCAGAAATCCATTTGGACTGATCAAGTTTATGCAACTATTAATTTCCCTGCTAATGAGAATGGAGATAGTGCAAAAGTAGTAAGCGTGTTTGAAGTGAAATGTAAAGACAACGATGGAGATGAGTGTTTAGTACCTGCTAGAAAATATTACAATGCCGAGTCCACGATTCCTAGATGTACTGCTGGCTCAACCAGAGGAGCAATAAATGGAAAAGAGGTTGGAACAGGTATGGTCCTTAGTTTCAATATTAATGATGATGATCCCTTTGTCGGAGCTATTGCAGATCATTTTGAATTCAGGTTGGAAAAAAGAAATCTCCTGGGAGTTGTGATCCCAGAAGAAGAAGGCGGCTATCCTGCCTACGATCCTACTGACCCTGATGCCTGGTTCTCTACAATTGATGAACCAAAGATAAACGAATATTTAATTACTTTAGATGATTTTAATGGAACTAGAGCTGCTCTTAAAATAAATACATTCCTTGGTGGTGAACCTCAGGACTCTACTTATTTAATATCTCGAACTATTGATATTGCCGGTATTATCTCTGAACCGAATGAGATCGGTTTTGCCGTAAAAGAAGGCTTTTATCCTGCCACTGTAATCTATAACGGAATTCAGCAAGACAGTTATGGAACTTCTAATGATATTTATGTATTAGGTGAAAACCATTTTGTAACTTATATTGATGAAGCTTTGGGACAGCTGTTACCGAGTGTTTCAACACTAGATGGTACACACTATGCAACTCCATTCTGGCTCAATAAAGAAGCAAAGTATGTGGCAATTCATAGCAATGACCTTAAAGTTTATATGCACTGGGGATATGCCGGAGAATTTGCTGGTAATAGTCCTGGAGCAAAATTGAATGGTATTGTTTTTGACGAAGTCACTGGTGGTAATTACTATTCAGAAATAAAATTCTACGATCTGCGATTGGATGGTGAGCCATATCATTATGCCCCGCTTCCTGCCTCTCAATATAACATTGAAGATGATGTAACAGGAAAACAATGGTTACGAGTTCCAATCTCTCATAATATTTCTACAGAAGCAGTTTTAACCGGTTTAGATGTAGGAATACATAGATTTGAAGTAAGAGCTGTTGACCTTCAGGATGTTGTTGATGCAACTCCTACAGAATTTGTATTCGAAGTTGTAGCACCTATTCCAGCAGATCAAAAAGATGGAATTTTAGTTCTTGACGATGATCTTGGAAATCCACTGATGAGTCCTGAAGAATATGTAGATTCTCTTTATTCAAAGGCATATTTCTTAAATGGGTATGACGGCAGAGTAGATTTATTGAAGAGAAAAGAACTTATAGAAACTGTTTGGATCAGTGGACTTCACTTCTCCAAAGACGTTTTTTCTCCAACAGATCTCCAGGAGTATAAAACTGTAATATATCACTCAGATAATCCATTGGAAGCAAATAACAATTTTGCCAGTGAATATGATGTAATGAATCTATATTTACGAGGTGGCGGCAACATGATCTTTTCTGGCGGAAAGAATATAGCAATTAAGGTTGATATTGATTGTAATAACTATGGTTTTCCAATTCTAGAAAAATATTTTGGAATTACTCAGAACGAAGATGATGCAATCCAGTTTGTGAAGAAAGGTGATGTTGATGCAACATTCTTTGATCTTTCTTACTTTATTGGAGCAACTGCAAGGAACTCCTTTACACAGAATATTGATCTTCAGCTACCAAGTTTTAATGCTTTGGTAAATAATGTAGATGGTTTAGGCCCTGTGTCATATTTCGATCCAGACTACCTTACTGAAGGAACTGAGATAATTTATGAATTTGACTGTCGTCCGGTGGGTGATGGAGCAGGTGATCCTACTCAGTATGAATATGACTATTTTACTTCTATGGCAGTTGGTTTGAAGAAAGTTACAGATACAAGTAAATGTTATATATTTGGGTTCCCGCTTTCTTATATGGAATGGGAACAAGTTAATACAATGATGATGCAGATCATCCTAGATATAGAAGCTGAATAGCTGGCTGAAAGGAGATAAAATGAGAAAAAATATTATTCTAACACTGATTATAACATCCCTTTTATTAACTTTGCTGTTGGTATCTGGATGCGAAGATAAGAAGAGCACAAATATTGAAGAGATCCTAGATAAAGATGTTGTAGAAGTCTTGTTGGTTGATAATTGGGATTTATGGGAAATGCAGGTTAATAATGCTCCTGCAGCAAAATCTCCGGTAGCCGGAAAAGCCAGAGATTTCAGCAGAGATGGTGAACTCTATCCTGTATTAGTCGAAGAGCTATATGCTTCAATTGAACCTCACAAAATAATGATCGATGGGCTTATCCTTGATTCTTCTACGGATGAAATAGAAGCACTTCATATGGAGAATAATCAATTATGGGTAGAAGATGTTGATGCAAATTTAACCTATTATTACGATTATTATTATAACGAGAATTCTGGCGCATTATGGCTTCATGAAGAAACAACCTCAGATACTGTTTGGGCTGTTGATCCACTTGAAGTTGATAGTCTTGGCGTTCCGTTGTACGATGTTAACGAATTTACTCTTCTTTTTAAATATGAAAAAGGACCATCATTAAATTTAATTCAACCAGCAAATGATTGGATTGTTCCTGATCCTGAAAATTCTGACATCGATGATCTGACACCAAAATTTAAATGGAGCCAATATATGGGGCCTGGTGAAGAGTATACTTTCCAATTAAGGACTGATGATCTTTTCGATGAAACAACTGGCTTTGTCTATAATGAAGTTCTTACATCAGTCAATTTTACTCCTTCGGTTGATCTTGATAATTTTGAGAACTATTATTGGAGGGTAAAAGCTTCAATCTCCGACTGGAGTGAGGTTTGGAATTTTGTAACTAAAGAAATAGTGCTTCTTTCTGCGCCTACCAATAATAGCTATCTTGGTCTTAAACCTACTTTCAGTTGGGATGATTTGAACGGTGCTACCAGTTATATTATTCAAATTTCTCAGGATGTGAATTTTGAGGGTGTAACAGGAGAAACTGTTACTGCTACAAGTTATGTTCCTACCAATAATCTGGAACCGGAAGTTGAATATTTTTGGAGAGTTAGAGGAGACAATTCGATTTCTAACGGAAGTACCTTCTGGAGTGATGTCTGGAGCTTTACTACTAATGGACGTGTAAATATGGATGTTGCTGTTCCATCTGATGAAGCTACAGAAGTAGTGTTACCAGCAACTTTCAGCTGGGGCAGTATTGCAAATACCAGCGATTATCATTTCCAGGTAGCTACCGACAGCATGTTTGTTGATTTAGTTATTGATGATGAGAACGTAACAACTAATTCCTATACAGAAACTGGTATATTAGAAGTAAATAACGAATATTTCTGGCGTGTAAATAGTGATGCTGCATTTGATTGGGGTGACACATTAAGCTTCAAGACAAATACCGTTGTCTTATTGAATAGCCCGGAAAATGAAGCTGTCGATAATCCTGTTTTGGTTGAATTTAAATGGGAGACATTCAACAGTACAAGCACAACTTACAAAATTCAGGTTTCTGATGAAGACACATTTGCAAATCCAATAGTTGATGCATATATCGATTATGATGGAGATGAAATTCAATGTGCAACGGCTTCTAAGATAGAAGAAAATGAAGATGACGATTTAATTGAGTTTATCGCGGAAATGACCGATGATTTTGCTGCAAGCTCTACTTTCTACTGGAGAGTTCAAAGAGATTCTTTAGAGTGGAGCGATACTTGGAGCTTTACTACTACCGCATTGGAAGATCCGCTATTAATGTTGGAACCCCTTGATACGGGAGATGATGTAAAATTATTGCCTAAATTGAAATGGACTGCAGATTCTAATGTAGATAACTACAGAATTCTATTGTCTCTAGATCCAGCTCTTGCAGATACACTCTGGATGAATAAAGTTGTTGATGGTAACGATTATACATTGGACAAAGAAGAAAATGAAATGCTTTTAGTTGGCGAAACTTACTACTGGAAAGTTCGTAGTGATAAGAGTGAATGGAGTGAGCCATGGAGTTTCACAGTACGTTCCGGCATACCTTACGATATTGAGGTTGCAGGTGACGAAGAAGGAACTAACTTAGCTGCAACTCCTAATAAGATTGATCTATCCTGGGAATGCCTTGATGGTGAACATGATGGATATCTGATAGAAAGATCAGAAGGTGCTGGGAATACGGACTGGACTCTTGTTGATTCGTTAGCTGCAACTTACTACGATTTTGTAGATCTTGGTCTTGAGCAAAATACAGTTTATAACTATAGAATGAGAACTCACTATCCACTTGGATACAGTGATTATTCTCCAACATTAACAATTACAACTGCAACTTTTGAATTTCTGAACAATCCAGCTGACAATCTTGTGACCGTAAATTCAGGACAATTTACAATGGGTAATAATTCGGGAGAAGCTGATGAAGGACCTGAACATTCTGTTACACTAACAAATTCATTTGAACTTGGAGAAAAAGAGATTACAAACGTGGAATTCTGTGAACTTCTTAATCTGGCTCTTGGACAGGGTTTTATCAAAGCACTTGGTACAGTTAACATAACTTATGCACCTGGAGCCTATGACCTTGACGAAATTCTGATTGAAGATCAATGTGATATAAGTTTTAGTACCACTGCTCATATCTTTAAAGTAGAACCTGAAAGAGATCTGTATCCTGCTGCAGGAATTACATATTATGGAGCTGCAAACTATTGCAACTGGTTAGCATCTGTAGAAGGTACCACTCCTTTATATACTGGAACTTCCAGCCTTGAATGCACTGTTTATGGAACTACCGGTTTCAGGTTACCAACAGAAGCTGAATGGGAATATGCTGCTACAAACATGGGAACAAGCAGCACAATTTATAGCGGTAGTGATACTATAGATGATGTAGCATGGTATATTGGAAATGCTGCTGATGATTCTCACCCTGTTGGTGAAAAAGCAGCTAATGAACTTGGAATATACGATATGAGTGGTAATGTTTGGGAATGGTGCAACGATATTTACGTGTCATATAGTGCAGATCCAGTTACAGATCCAATTGGAGCTGGTGGAAGTGCAGGAGGTACTACTGCCGTAGTTATTCGTGGTGGGAGCTGGGAATTTGATGCGGATTTCTTGCGAAATACAAACCGAAGTACTGGTATGGTTAACCTATCCAGCAAAGTTAATACCCAAATAGGTTTTAGGATAGTTAAGATAAACTAACTATCTTGAATTAAATAATAAAAGGCACTTGGATTTCCAGGTGCCTTTTTTGGTTTTTGGGAAATAGTATAAAGTTGTTGCTGAAAAAACAATCTAATTGATTTTTGTTACATATTTTTGCGGAGAGTTGCCGGAGCGGTTGAACGGGGCGGTCTCGAAAACCGTTGTGGGTTTACGCCTACCCAGGGTTCGAATCCCTGACTCTCCGCCATATTTTTTATTAGCAGCGAACAAGAACTGACAATTGATAACTTAAGAGTTTAATTTTCAGGGTTGAGAATCCTGGTTCTTCTTGCTGGTGTTCGACCACGAGCT